>JAYQWI020001494.1:0-9531 GCA_035871815.2 Candidatus Parabeggiatoa communis | reverse complement strand
TCATAAACAAGGTACTTTGCGAGGTATGCACTATCAAGAAAAACCTCATGAAGAAGCTAAATTAATTCGATGCACAAGAGGGGCAATTTATGATGTTATTATCGATCTTCGTCAGCAATCTCTTACATTCAAACAATGGGTTGCTGTTGAATTAACTGCTGAAAATCATAAAATGCTTTATGTGCCTGAAGGTATGGCACATGGATTCCAAACTTTGTGTGATAATACCGAGGTTTTTTATCAAATGTCTGAATTTTATCATCCTGAGTGTGCTAGAGGAATTCGCTGGGATGATCCAGAATTCAAGGTGATCTGGCCTATAAATAAACGGATCATTTCGAGCAAAGATTTACAATACTTTAATTTTACTTCATAATCATAACTAAAATAATTTTATTCTCGTCTCATTTTGAGCGGAGCTATAAATCTACGGATAAAAAAAGATTTATTCTTTTAAATCAAAATGACATCAAAAGGCATTTAGGACAAGATTGATACCCACATTATAAAGAAGATAAGCTATGAATAAATGCCCTTTATGCCAATCAGAACAAACCCAATTCTTTTTGCATTTAAAAAATGCACCGCTTTTACTCAATATACTTTTTGCGACTGAAGAAGAAGCCAGAAAAACTGAACGAGTCAACATTGATTTTCGATATTGTCCGAGTTGCCATTTTGTGTTTAATCCTGAATTTTGTGAAGCGAAAGTACACTACTCAAAAAGTTATAATAACAATCAACTGGCCTCTCAATATTATCAGAAATACATAGAAAAATTGACCGATCAACTAATAAAAGATTGTCACCTCAACAGTAACAGTCGAATTTTGGAAATTGGTTGTGGAAATGGTTATTTTTTATCTCAACTGCGGCGAAAATTGAAAGCCAAGCAGATTGTTGGCTATGATCCAGCATACAATAATCAGTACGAAATGTCAGATGTTATCCACAAAACGTATTATCAAAAATCAGAAAATGAATCTTTTGATTTGATTATCTTGAGACATGCCTTAGAATCATTGCTTGACTATAGTCATGTTTTCAGTATGATGGTTTCTGCAATGCATAACCAAAGCCAATTGTACTTAGAAACACTAAACCTTGATTACATCTTGACACATCAAGATATTTCGCTTATGTCTCATGAGTATGCGCGTTATTATTCTACTCAAGCCCTTGGCAAGTTGCTCGCACCATTTAATTTACAAGTACAACAAGTTTGTTTATTGTTTAATGAACAATATTTAGGCCTATTGGCTCAAAAGCGTCAGGATATTAAGGAATTTTTTGAATCTGAAAAATTACACACGATTGTTTCAAAATATAATAAAGTGGTTATTTGGGGGATAGCTGGACGAGCTATTTCAATACTGACGCATACATTTTTGAGTCTGGAGCAGATTCAGTTTGGCGTTGATATCGATAAAGAAAAACAAGGCCAATATATCCCTGTTACTGGGCAACGCATCATTTCACCACAAGAAGCTATCGAATTTCACCCCGAACTGGTGATCCTTGCTAATGCTAATTATTTAGAGGAGATCAAACAATACTTCGAGAATGAAACCGATTTTTTAACCCTAGATGGGCAATTTTATAGACGAGATGAAATCTGAGAATGTGACGCACAACAATTCTTCGGTTTGACTATTTCGGTACTCAAATCCATTGTGACACTTTGTGCCTAAAAAATGATAAAAAGGAAGAAAACGTGGAATATATCCCTCTCTTTGGCCCTTGGATTACCCAAAAAGAAATTGACTCTGTCACAGATGCCGTGACAAATGGTTGGTACAACAATGCATACCTATATCAAGAACGATTTGAACAAGCCTTTGCAACTTATGTCGATCGCCAATATGCGATCAGTCTGCCTTCCTGTACCTCAGCAATTCATTTGGCTTTATTATCGCTCAGTGTAGGGCCAGGCGATGAAGTCATCGTACCTGAAATTACGTGGATTGCCACTTCTGCGCCAATTAGTTATGTTGGTGCAACCCCAGTGTTTGCTGATATTGATCCTAAATCATGGTGTCTTTCAGCGCAATCTTTTGCAGAGCATATCACTTCTAAAACACGGGCCGTTATCATTGTTGATTTATATGGTAATTTTCCCGATATGGAAGCGATTTTAACGATTGCCAAGCAGCATAACATTGTCGTTATTGAGGATGCTGCAGAAGCCATTGGTTCAGAATATAAAGGTCAAAAGGCAGGCCATTTTGGTGAAATCAGTACCTTTAGTTTTCATGGAACAAAAACCATAACCACTGGTGAAGGGGGTATGTTAGTTACCGATAGCAAAGCACTTTATCAACGTTGCTTATTTCTTAGAGAGCATGGCCGCGACAATACCCAACAAAAAATGTTTTGGAATACCGAAGTGGCTTACAAATACAGAATGAGTAATATGCAAGCCGCCTTGGGATTAGCACAATTAGAGCGGATTGAAGAAATTGTAGATCGAAAACGCCAAATTTTTTTCTGGTACCAAGAAGCACTCTCTGAGGTAAAGAGTATCATCTTGAATACTGAAGAACCTTGGATAAAAAACACCTATTGGATGGTAACAATCCTTTTAGAACAAAACTTGGGGATTACAAAAGAAACTTTAATTCATGATTTGAAGGAACGCAAAAATGATGCAAGGCCTTTTTTTTATCCTTTAAGTTCGCTACCGGCTTATCAATCGAAAAGTAAAACCAACAATAAAGTAGCTTTTAGCTTATCACCCCTTGGTATTAATTTACCGTCTGGATTTAATCTGACTCAAGAACAGGTTATTTATATTGTCAACGCTTTGAAAACAGCATTAAAAGAGTCGTCATCAAATCATCGAGTCCAACTAATTAGTTAAAGTTAAGGAATGCTATACATAAGGCGATAGCGGGAAAATAATACCCATAGAGAAATAAATATTTTTGAATAACACCGTTTTTTTAATTTTGTGTGGGTATTTTATTTAGCCGCAACCGCCTAAAATGAAGAAGTGACTCAATAAAATGAATTATTTCATTAAGTGACAAGTTCAAGTTAACTCATCCTCATTCCTAAATTCACCGCAATCCAAGGTTCTCAAAAATGATTGAAATCGACTTAAAAAAAGGCCTTATCCGTCAAAGAGAAGATAATGAAACCAAAACCTATCATTTGGGATCACCGGAAGCATTTGCCTTAATATCTCAAATTTGGCTCAGGGCAGGTTGGTACAGTAAACAGGTTTACACATTTAGTTGGTTAGGTAGGCCCATTATTCAACTTCCAGAAGATATGATTAGAATTCAGGAAGTTATCTATAAAAGCAAACCGGATGTTATTATTGAAACAGGAGTTGCACATGGCGGTTCTCTTATTTTTTATGCCAGCTTGTGCAAGCTTATAGGAAAAGGGCGAGTCATTGGTGTTGATGTTGAAATACGCCCTCATAACCGCAAAGCGATTGAAGCTCATGAACTGTTTCCCTATATTACCCTAATTGAAGGCAGTTCCATTGACACGCAAATTGTCAATCAGGTGAAATCGTTAGTCAAAACCAATGAAACCGTACTGATCATGTTAGACTCCAATCATACTAAAGAGCATGTCTTAGGCGAATTAAATGCTTATGCTGAATTAGTCTCACCGGCTTCTTACATCGTAGTCGCAGACGGCATTATGAAAGACTTAGTTGGCAGCCCTCGAACTCATCCAGATTGGGCTTGGAATAATCCCTACGAAGCCGCTCAAGCCTTTCTCAAAAATCATCCTGAATTTGTTTTAGAACAACCGCAATGGCCCTTTAATGAAAGTAATGGTTTATCAGAAAATGTCGTGACTTATTGGCCTGGAGCCTGGTTACGTCGTTTATAACTAAACTCTGTGGTACTCTGTGGTACTCTGTGTTCGCCGTAAAGAAAAATGATTATACTAATAATGGAAAAATGAAATGTTCACACTCCCCAACTATCAAATTATCGCCCCAATTTATGAAAGTGCTAACTCGCTGGTTTATCGTGGCATCAGACAAAAAGATAATCAACCGGTTATCCTCAAAGTCCTGAAACAAGACTATCCTAGCCCAGAAGAATTGACACGCTATCGGCAAGAATATGATCTCACGCGCCGCTTGGCCAATGTGGAAGGGGTTACTGATGCTTATAGCCTTGAAAAGCATCAAAATACGCTTGTGATGTTTTTAGAAGATTTTGGTGGAGAGTCCTTAAAATATTGGTTAGCAGAACGTCCATTGACTTTGGATGACTTCTTCACGCTTGCCAGCAGTGTTGCCAATATTTTGGGTCAAATTCATCAGCACAATATTATCCATAAAGACATCAATCCTTCAAATCTCGTTTGGAATCCGACTACTGGTCTCATCAAAGTCATTGATTTTGGCATTTCAACCCAGTTATCACGGCAACATTTAAGCTTCAAAAATCCCAATGTCTTAGAAGGCACCTTAGCCTACCTTTCTCCAGAACAAACAGGCAGAATGAATCGCGCCTTAGATTATCGCACTGATTTTTATTCATTGGGCGCCACTTTTTATGAATTATTGACCGGGGTGGTGCCCTTTGAAGCCAGCGATGCGATGGAATTGGTTCACTGTCATCTTGCCAAACCCCCCCCCTCCCCCACCCAAATAAATCCTGATATTCCACCTGCACTATCAGATATCCTGATGAAATTGTTAGCCAAAACCGCAGAAGACCGCTATCAAAGTGCTTGGGGCATCAAAGCCGATTTACAGGTGTGCCAGGCGAACCTGGCACGAGGCCAACTTGAACCGTTTACCTTGGCTCAAAAAGACATTTCTGACCGCTTTCAGATTCCTGAAAAATTGTATGGACGTGAACAAGAAATCAAAGCCTTACTCGCCGCTTTCGAGCGCGTAGCCAATCCTTCCCAACAACAGGCTAAAGGGGAGATGATGTTAGTGGCTGGCTATTCGGGTATTGGTAAATCCGTTTTGGTTAAAGAAATTTACAAATCATTGACCGAAAAGCGGGGGTATTTTATTGCCGGCAAATTTGATCAATTGCAAAGGAATATTCCCTACAGTGCCCTCGTCAACGCTTTTTCCGAATTAGTCCAACAATTGCTCACGGAAACAGAGGCTCATTTGGCGCAATGGAAAGACAAACTTTTAAAGGCTTTAGGGCCTAATGGACAAGTCATTATTGATGTCATTCCCGAAATAGAATTAATTATTGGCTCCCAACAGGCTGTGCATAAATTAGGGGCTTTGGAAGACCAAAATCGCTTTAACATGGTGTTTCAAAATGTGATACGGGTATTTTGTCAGCCAGAACATCCATTGGTACTCTTTTTGGATGATTTGCAATGGGTAGATTCGGCAACCCTTAAATTATTAAACGTGGTCATGACTGATATCGAGACACGCGATCTCTTTCTCATTGGGGCTTTTCGAGATAACGAAGTTGATGCTAACCATCCTTTTATGATGACACTTGAAACACTTCGCCAAGAAAACCTTCCCATTAACCAAATCACTTTAAAACCTTTAGTTTTTGAACATCTCAACCAACTGATTGCTGAGAGTTTGCATCAAAATTTAAAGGCAGTGCAATCATTGACCGATTTAGTCATGCGTAAAACGGGAGGAAATCCGTTTTTTGTGACTCAATTTCTTCAAGCCCTGTATGAAGAAGAACTGCTGACGTTTAAGACCTTCGATGTTTCCAAAACATCAACGGCCTTGCAATATGGTTGGCAATGGGATATTGCCCAAATTGAAGCCATGAAGATTACCGATAATGTGGTCGATTTAATGGTTGGTAAATTGAAAAAGTTACCCGAATCCTCACAAGCCGTTTTACGTTTAGCCGCTTGTGTGGGCAACCATTTTGATTTATACCTGTTGTCAGTCATCTTTGAAAAATCTCTCAAAGAGACCTTTCAAGCTATCATGCCAGTTCTAACTGAAGGATTAATCGTGCCCCTATCCGAGTTAGAAATGAGCCGCGATGATCTTGATGATGAGACTGATGGTGATTTCGTTTCACAACTGGCTATTCACCATTTTCGCTTTTTACATGATCGCGTTCAACAAGCCGCTTATGTCTTGATTGATGAAAAAAAGAAACAAACTGTTCATCTCCAGATAGCTCGTTTGCTGTTGAAGAACACACAAACTGAAGAATTAGACAATAACCTTTTTGATATCGTTGGCCATTTCAACCCTAGTCTTGAACTAGTGGACAACCCACTTGAAAAAAATGACATTGCCAGACTCAATTTGAAGGCTGGAAAAAAGGCTAAAGCGGCTATGGCTTATGAAGCTGCCGTTAATTATTTAAATGTCGGTTTAGAATGTCTCTCATCCGATAGCTGGAAAACCCACTATGATCTGACTCTTCAACTTCATCTGACGACGATAGATTCCCAGTACCTCAACATTCAATTTGAACAAGCCACTTCTTTAGTTGAAATGGTCCTTCAAAACGCCACGAATTTGCTTGATAAAGTCGTTGTGTATGAAATCCAAATTCTGTTTTTATCTAGCCAAGCTAAAATGAAGGAGGCTATCGAAATCGGATTAAAAGTTTTACAAATGCTTAACATAACCTTGGAAGAATCCGAGCCTCATGATATTGATTTTGAGGCATGCTACAACTTGCCCGAAATGGTTGATCTAGAAAAACAAGCTGCGTTACGAATTTTATCCAGTTTACTTACGCCCGCTTATATCATCTCGCCACAATTACTTTCATCGTTTGTTTATACGATAGTTAAGCTTTCAATTCAATATGGTAATATTCCTCTAAGTGCTTATGGCTATGCGTTCTTAGGGATGTTCCTTTGTGGAAAATCGGAGGGTATAGACGCTGGCTATAAAGCAGGGCAATTGGCATTGAAATTGTTGGACAAGTTTAATGCGAAAGAAATCAGAGCTTTTGTGGTAGAAGTTTTTGACTCATGTGTCAGACATTGGAAAGAACATTTTCGCTATTCAATGGAATCCTATTTTGAAAGTGTTCAAAGTGGTTTAGAAGTTGGGGACATAAAATCAGCCAGCCATAATGCCATGAACCATTCAGTATCTAAATTGTTTATTGGCGAAAACCTAGATACGCTGCCTTCTATTTACAATAAATATATTGATTTCATGTCGAAGAATAAACTAGAATGGGATCAAATTTACACAAAATTGTGGGCGCAACAAGGGCTTAATTTACAGGGCAAAACCGAAGATAAATACCGTCTCATTGGGAATTTTTTTAACGAAGAAGAAAGTATACCTCTGTTTATAAAAGATAAGGATGGTGTTTCTCTATTTTGTATTGCTTTAAGTAAAGCACAACTGGCTTATCTTTTTAAAGATAATCAGTTGGCATTAGAACAGGCTAATCAGGCTGGACAGTATATCAACTTTGTGCCGGGTATGATATTAAATGCCATCCACAATTTCTATGATTCCCTGATCTATCTTGCTGCGTATCCCAATGCTGACGAAGTGACGCGACAAGAATACTTACAAAAAGTTGCTGAAAATCAGAAACAGATGCAGGCATGGGCGCATCATGCGCCGATGAATTATCAGCACAAGTATGATTTGGTCGAAGCAGAAAAAGCACGGGTTTTAGGACAACTTGAAGCGATAGATTTGTACGAGCGGGCTATTGAAGGCGCTAGGGAGAACCGCTATATTCAAGAAGAAGCTTTAGCTTATGAACTCGCCGCTGAATTTTACCTCGCCCGTGGGATGGATAAGTTTGCCCAAACCTATATGAAGGGGGCCCATTATCGTTATCAACAATGGGGCGCGACAGCCAAAGTTGAGGATTTAGAGGCCAGATACCCGCAGTTTTTGATGAAGAAAACCTCACGCGAGATGCAAACGCAGATTCAAACGAATTCTACCATAGCAATGATGAATTCAACTTCCAACCAACAGACCGCCAGTTGGTTAGATATGAATAGCGTGATGAAGGCCTCTCAAATCCTGTCTGGGGAAATTGTTTTGAGCCTATTGCTTGAAAAAATGATGCACATCGTCATTGAAAATGCCGGCGCGGAAAAGGGCTTATTGTTGTTACCTCAAAACGAGAAGTGGTTTATCGAAGCACAATATATAGATAGCGCCGATGTTACGGTTTTGAAATATCTCCCCCTTGAAGAGAGTCAGCAGGTGTCAGCAAACATCATTCACTATGTTGTTCGGACAAAAGAAAACGTGGTTTTGCATGATGCCACTCAAGAGGGGCATTTCACCCGTGATCCGTATATCGTTAAACAGCGTCCGAAATCGGTGTTATGTGCCCCCCTCATCAATCAGGGTAAACTCACTGGTATCTTATATTTAGAAAACAACTTGACGACTGGCGCTTTTACCTCGGATCGTTTAGAAGTGCTAAAAGTCCTCTCATCACAACTCGCTATTTCAATTGAAAACGCCCTATTGTATCGAACACTCGAACAAAAAGTAGAACAACGCACCGCACAACTGGCAACAGCCAATGAAGAAATTACCGCCCTCAATGAGCAACTGAAATCAGACAATCTCCGCATGACTGCTGAATTAGATGTCTCACGTCGCTTGCAAAAAATGCTTTTGCCAACCGAAAAAGAAGTTAAGCAAATTGAGGGTTTAGAAATAGCCTGCTTTATGGAACCCGCCGATGAAGTTGGTGGCGATTACTACGACGTGCTTGAACATAACGGGCATGTGTTAATGGGCATAGGTGATGTCACCGGGCATGGACTCGAAAGCGGCGCTTTAGCGATTATGGTGCAATCCGCCGTGCGAGCCTTATTGGCTTATGATGAGAAAACGGAACCGGTTAAATTTTTAAAGGCCCTGAATGAGATGGTTTACCACAATGTGATTAGAATGAAAGCCGAAAAAAGCCTCACCTTGTCTTTGCTGGATTACCAAGAGGGGCAATTGAATTTGAGCGGACAACATGAAGATATCATTGTGGTGCGAGCTGGCAAAGTCGAATTAATAGACACCTTCGATTTAGGCTTTCCGATAGGATTAGAACCCGATATTGCGGATTTTGTCAGCGCAACCCAAATCTCGTTAAATGTAGGTGATCTCGTGGTGTTGTATACTGATGGGATTACCGAAGCCGAAAATCTGTCGAATGACTATTATGGCATAGAGCGATTATGTGCCGTTATCGAGCAAAATTGGCAAGCGTCAAGCACGGTGATCAAAGAAGCCATTATTGAAGATGTGCGGCAATTTATTGGAAAACAAAAAGTTTTTGATGATATCACCCTGCTGCTATTTAAGCAGCTATGATGATGGCCGATTGGATATATCAACACAGACTGATTTCCAAATACCTTTTGCCACGGAAAAACACGGAAATACACGGAAATATTCCGGCATTGAAGTGTCATTCAGTGGCAAAATCGACCCCTCCAATAATTCGTTTATCGGCCCCTCATTAGCTTCGCGAACGAAGTTTCGATTGTACTAATATTGATGCTTTAGCTTAAATCAGGGCAATATTGAAACATAATTTAATTGCTTTGTAATCCCAGGTGAAATGCTTTGCGTAATGCTTTGGGTTGTTT
>JAYQWI020001493.1:0-1843 GCA_035871815.2 Candidatus Parabeggiatoa communis | reverse complement strand
AGTGATTGTCACGTTGCAATGCTGCCCTGCTGTGATGCTGGTGTTGGAGCAGTTGTCATTGATCATCTCAAAGTTCCAGCCGCCCAGTTTGAGTTGCCCTATTTCCAAATCACTGTTGCCGGTGTTTGAAATCTTCACGGTTACTGTTGAAGAGTGACCGACTTTCACATAACCAAAATTGTGAGAGGTGGGTGTGACAGCAATCTCAGGTATCAAGACAACATCTGTGAGACCTTTACCGGTTAAGCTAACCTTAGTGACGGCGATATCCGGATCATTAGAAGGTATTAACAGCTTTGTCGTTTTCACGCCTTCAGTAGCGGGTGTGAAAGTGATGGTCACGGTGCAGTTATTATTTACGGCTACTGTCGTGTTAGAACAAGTGTCGTTGTTCACAACAAAGTCAGTACCACCCAAGCTGAGTTGCCCTATTTCCAAATCGCTGTTTCCGGTATTTGAAATCGTCACGGTTACTGTTGACGAGTCGCCTAGTATCACGTTACCCAGGTTATGAGAAGTGGGTGTGACTTCAATATTAGGTTCATCAGCAGACGGTGCTATACGCTCAAGTGCTTTTGTCAGGTTAATGCGTGGCTTAGTAATACTATTGCGCGTATCCGTAACAGACACGCCCGTTTGTTTTAATATATTCAGAATTTGGTCAACACTGGCATCTGGTGCAGCCGATTTCAATACTGCAAAAGCGCCGGCCACATGAGGGGCCGCCATAGACGTGCCACTTTTAGGGCCCGTACTGCCACCTGGTAGTGTAGACCGAATATATGAGCCGGGTGCTAACAGATCAAGCGTGTCGGCACTGTTTGAATAATCAGGGACGGTATCTGATTTAGTGGTTGCCCCTACACTGATGGCGGAAGAAATGCAAGCTGGTGAGGCAATACCATCCTTATAACCATTATTGCCTGATGACACGATGGTGGCTATACCCGCCTCTCGGAGATTGTCAATGACACCCTGTATTGCACCATTACACACATCAGGGTAATTTCCCCCCCCAAGACTCATGTTGACTGAGGCTATATTATCCATGCCATCTTCATATAGTGCCAGTACGCGCTCCAATCCAGCAATTTGATCGGAAGTATAACTCAGCACACAAGGCGCTGATAAGCCACAGTATTGGGAACTGTTAAAAATGGAAAAAACTTGAATGGCGATAATGTCTGCGTCTTTGGCAACACCTTGAATCGAGCCATTAGCGGCGACAATACCGGCGACATGGGTGCCATGATCGCAACCTGAAGCACCGCTACAAGCCACACCAGCATCGTTTCCAATTTGCTCTTCTTTCCCATTGGGGCACACCGATGTTGCCTCGTGGGCGCTAGAAGTTGTTGAATAACAAGCCTCGGAAACGACTTTATCCGCCAAATCAGGGTGTGTCTTATCAACGCCAGTATCAAGAACAGCCACGGTTTGGCCAGCCCCCGAATAATCCAATTGCCAAACGCCATCTCCATCAACTGCACCAATTATGGAAGTACTGTCAGACAACGTAGGGGGGTGAGGCACATCAATTTCGACACTGTCAACAAGATCGTTATTTTGAATGCTCGTTAAACTGTCAAAACCCACTTCCATCGCCACCGCTGGGATAGTCCGAAAGTTATGCACTCCCGCTGCTTCCAAAGTGCCACTAATATCACCCTCTAAGGAGGGATTCAATTCTCGAAAAAATTGCCATTGGAGCTGATTGATCTGCGTTCTTTGCTCTTTAACGGCAGCAGTTCCAGCCAATCCATCATCGGGTTGCTCTGGCATTTTCAAAGTCACAATGATACGCGCCATCCCGGTTTCTTGTACAGTGCTGAGTAGCCCGACG
>JAYQWI020001492.1:0-2349 GCA_035871815.2 Candidatus Parabeggiatoa communis | reverse complement strand
GCGATGCTTCGCGTCTCTAATTACAAATAAACATTGCTTCTATTAAAATACCTGAAAATTTATGCTTCAGTACTTATCAGCGTAAATCATGACAATCAGGGCAATCAGCGTTCTATCACGTTTTTAGATTTGCTCGTACCTTCCCGAACTGTTTAACATCCTGTTGACCACATATTATTGGAAATATTTTAGTAAAAGAGCTTTCCTCTATATTGCCTTTTCTCACCATATAAGGATCTAAAGCTCTTTTCCCATTGAATGACCCAAGTGCGGAGTGAAAACTTAATAGTTAATGAATAAAAGTAATCTATTTTTATTAATTGCTTCTATTGCAGGATTTTTTGCCTATTTCTCGCTTGAAACAATTCCTGAAGCCACAAACATTTTTTTGCTCATTGGAGCCGTATTTTGCACAATGAGCTTTGCTATCCGTAAACCCAATATACTAGAATGGTTCAAGTCAGATAAGGACTCAAATCATACATCGGAAAAGGACTAATACTCGATCTTCAATTTTTTTGTAAACCATTGAATTGATTTATAATCGTTTTAGGGCATAAAATATAAATAACATTAAAAATCAATAAGTTGCATATTTAAACACTCAAAAAGAGATGATCGTAAAGCCAAATAACTTCAAAACTTGAAGATCGAGTAATAGCAGAAAGCGGAAATTTAGCAAGGTTAACCGAATATTCCATGCATGAAGAAGTGTTGTGAAAGGGCAAGCACAGGATAACGTGGGGTCTGTGGATTTCCGTTTTCCAGCAGTTGTTTGGCTCCTGGCTATAGATTGCCCTACAATTTCTTGAAAAAATTGGGTTCAAGGTGAAGCATCTTCCTTTGTGGTGCAATAAGCCATCAAGATAAAAAAATAATGAATGGATATAAGGGTTTTTTTATAGGTTTGTCTGGATTATTTTTGGCGGCTTAGTAGCCCTTGAGTATTATAAAATCGCTAAAGTTGTTAGTTTAGGTGTATTAATTGGTTTTATATTAGGTATTTATGGTTTTCTTATACATGTACGCATTATGTACAAAGAATTATTTAATAAAGACGATGATTCTTCAGATCAAACATAGGGTACACCTGGGCTGGTGAAAATGAGCTTCATTTTTTAATCTGTGATCCTATTTTTATTCCTGATTTTTAATCACTTTAAATAAAAATAAATAATAAGTTATAAAGTCTGAATAAAAACAGAAACAATTTGATATAGCCATTGGAACCTCCTTTTCACCACCCCAGTCTATAACCGTAGACTTGTGTGAAGCAGAAATTTTCGGGTGTAACAAGCCTTAAAAGTGAAAAGTTAATTAAATATGCCTAGATTTTCTACTGATACTGAATCTTTATTGAGAAAGGCCGGTTGGCAAGAAGGAAGGAAGATTGACACAACCGAATACGAACAAGTCTTGAGAGAAGAAGGATTTGAAATTCCAGCTTGTGTGATAGCATTACTACAAGAATTTGGTGGTTTGAGAATAGTACATCCTCATGCCAAAGTACCAGGAGAAACTGATGACTTCATTTTTGAAGCGATAAAAGCGACGTACCAGTCTAGAGCTGATTGGGTAAAAGATAATTATAGTCATCGTGTTGACAAAAAGCTATGCAGTGTTGGAGAAGCCTCTAATGCTCATATGATACTGGCTATGTCTTCTGATGGCGAAGTCTTTGGGGGGTTTGACGATTTCTTCTGTGACATTGGAAGCTCTGGCGATGATGCTATTGAAGCTTTTTGTTCAGGAAGAGATGTCCGAGAAATACCTCAACTTGGGCAAGCGTAACTAAACCTATAAGATACCTTATGCACCCACATAGTTGGCTGTGCAAACAAGTGTTGCCCACCAGATTATTTTCGCCATGATGATGTTTTGGTGGGCATAATTTAATTCAAAATAGAACAAACATGAAAACACAAACGCTCTCTCAACAAGCCCTATTTGTCGCTATGGGCCTGGCCTTAACCTCACCCAGCAATGCGGCTAACTACGTTTACGACGATCTCAATCGTCTCATCAAAGTGGTTTACGATTCCGGTAAAATCCTGGATTACAGCTACGATGCGGGCGGGAATATCCTTAGCATCACCACCACAGATGTCAATGCGCCTAAATACGATATTGAAGGGCAAGTTACGAATCAAAATGGTCAACCCTTGGCCGGTGTCTTGATCAAGATAGGCTCCAAGACGGCCGAAACCGATGAGAATGGCAACTATCAACTCACTGATTTATTGGCAGGTGATTACACCTTGGTAGCTGAACTGGAGAACTATAACTTTACCCCGCTAGACTTCACCGTCGGATCGGATCAACCTGTTGTGCTCGATATCGTGTCAGACG
>JAYQWI020001491.1:0-9531 GCA_035871815.2 Candidatus Parabeggiatoa communis | reverse complement strand
AAAACCCGTCGATACCGATAAACTGATTTCGTTGATGCGCGTGTGGTTATATCGATAAAAATTTTCCCAGCCAACAGCTGTTGGCTGGCTGGTTTTTCTATTGGAGCGATCCTGCACTAGTCGTAAACGTTTTTCCGTTCGATAAATTTGTTTGGGTTGCCAAGCGATTGGCGTTTTGGGGAATGAATAGGTTTGCCCTATCTCTGTCTTCTCGTTGTTGATTAATATAGCCCATTTTCCTTGGGGGGAGATGTTGAATAAGCTCAAATAAACGGGTTAGCTTAACTTTTCATCGATCCTAACCTAATCGAAAAATGCTATATAATTATTAATGCGCTACGCACACCCGCTTTAATGGTAATGCCCGATAACCCTAAAGCGGCCTGTTCATCATTGCCTCCTGTTGCGGTTTGACACGCACTTAAACTCAGTAATTCAACGGGGCTTTGACGAAATTTTATTTTTTTAACCCATTTTTCTAATTCATCAAAACTCAATTTCTCGTCATCTGTTTGAATAAAACTTTTTTGGCGATTTTCTGAAAATTCAGCGTGATAGGCAAGATGTATTTACGTTATTTAACGATTTCCCTCGCCCAATTACAATACTTGGTCAGGTAATGCTGCCCGTTATATTCCTTCAGTTCCGGTTCGATGTCACGTAGCGCCTTTTTGATGGCTTGATGTGCAAATGCCAGTTTGGACGTATCTTTAACGCGATGCAGATTTCTCAAAATCGCCGGCCCAAAGTGCTCCAGAATATAGGGTTGTGCAATTTCCGTATCACACAGTATTAGCATGGATACCGCAGCTTCCACATCGTAGGTGGTTTCCAAAAACAGCCGCAATGCCAGAATGTTTTTCTCTTTATCCTCATGAGCGCAGACCGCCAATTGAATCACCGCATCCTCATGTGCATCGGAAGCAGTGCGCTCAGTCCGCAGAATGTGCCGGTACAACTCCTGGACAGCGGCATCGGCAGGCGCGATTTTATTCAGCGCGGTTCTGATGTGCTGTGCGGTCAGCAGTTCTTCTGCTCTTGGATCAATCATGTGGGGTCGGTGGCCAGCTTTGATTTCATCCCATTCCGCATTCAGGGTTTCGCGGTCCTGGATAAGATCGGATTCTGATTCGATACGGCTGGCCATTTGTGAAAATGCACACGCCGCATAAGTACGGTCCTGGCGGTATTTGCGGCATTTGTCTTCCTCCTCCGTCACGGTATACAGCTTTAACAGCACCGCTACCGCTTCCCGTGCTGCCGCGCCCAGCTCCCCCAGCGCCCACACAATAGATGCTCTGGCTAAACTGCTTTCAAAATCCAATGCCTGAATCAGCGACTGCACGGACGCTGGTTCGGCTAAGGCACCACAGGCGCGGGCGGCGTTGGAGCGGATGACGCGATCGTCGCTACGCAGTCCTTCGTGCAACAACGGTAACACTGCCTTATTTGCGTAGGTAAAGAATTTGACGAGCGCCGCCTGCCTTTCCTCATCATCAGGTGGTGTGTTGAGGAATTTTGAGACCAGTCCGGCCTCCTGAGGTAAATGCGCCCCGACTTGGGGATAAACATATTTTGACATGCTATCGTCACCGTTCTCAGGCGGGTATTCTGCGATCAGTTTCAGGACTTCCGCATCCTTTATCCGCGCCAGAATGGTGTAAATAATATTTGACGAATAATCCACGTCATGAATAATACCTTTCTCATCCAACAATGAGAACACATCATCTTGATAGGGCGCCATCCGTTTGTTTCCATAAAAAGGCATCTCGTCTTTTTGCAGCCAATCCCTCTTGCGCCGGTTCTTTTCGGCTTCGCGTTTTTTAATCAGGCATTCGCGGATAATCTCTACCAGGACGGATTCGCCCCGTAAACCCAGTGCCAGGGTAGCCAGCATACGCACGATAAAGTGCCCGTCATGCAGTTTGGTGCGGAGCGCAGGGACAGACTGAGCAGATTGGTCAAAAACCAGCAGCCAGATGAATGCCGTATCCCGAACCCGAATATCCGCATCGTCGGTTGCCGCGGTTGCCAATAAAACGGATACTTCATTGTGTATGCGTGAGAGCATTTTGCGACTGCGTTTCTGCCGTCTCAGGGTCAGAAAATGAGACGGCGTATCCACATTGCCATCATGACCGATGGATTCATCTTTTTCCGGCCAGGCTTCAAGCTGCTCACACATCCATTCCATCAAGATCACCAGGGATTTAGCGCGGTAATACGGTTCTCGATGTTGGAGAGCCTCTGACAATAACGACGGCAGCGCCTCAAGTTTCTGTTTTTTTAAACGCCTTTTTAATGATTTCAGTGCCTTATCATCTGCGGGCGATTCGGTTTCCACAAGCGGCGGCACGTCAGGTTCATCAAATTTCTGCGTTTCCCGGCATGTTTCCTGAGCAGTTGACTTCAGAAACAGCTCATTGGGCGATTTTGTTTTTATAGTAGGCTGATCAGGCTCCTCTCTGCTGACAGGACTCACCGCAATGACCGGTTGCGGTGCTTTGCGGGTGGGGGAAATATACAACCCGTTATTACAGATCGTCCAAAATATGCCGTTAATGGTGGCTGTTTTGTGATGGTCCGGGGCAAGTGCGTTTAAGTGTTGACATACCGGCTCTATCTGCGCTTCACTCAAAATTCGCACTTTTCCGGTGGCGCGTTTCAAACCGTCCGGCTTGAGAATATCGTCTGGATACACGGTATATTGCTTGGCCTTTCCGGTCCACTCCTCCGTCGGACCATAGACGATGCGCAGTTGGTTTTTTTCCTGAACAAGTGCGGCCATACTTTCACTCCGCAATCCGTTCTGTTGCAGAAAAGTGGTGACCACCCGCGTGTTCGGATGAAACACAGCCAACCCGCTATCCGTATAAAAAGAATAATAATGCCGTTTATCGTTTTCCCGGTAATACCAGTGCTTCACCGGCAAATAGATTTTCTCTCCCAAAGGTACCGCGGCAGTCACAGCATGATTCAGCAAACCGCAGCCCACGTTGATTTCCGTGTTGATGTGACCGTCCCGGTCCAGTATCACCAACCCATCATTGGTGCATAACCAAACCTCTCCTTCCGTCAGATTTTCGGCAATGGAAAAGATATGCTCTCCCCTGAGGGTATCGGGATGACTGTGGTCAGAAATCCGCCGGTAACGTCCGTCAGGAAAAGACAGATGCAGACCGCCTGGCGGGATGTGTTCACGCAGATGAAGCGGGCCGCCATACACCACGGTTCCGTCAGGTAGAGTCAACGCGATTAAATGGGCTGCTATGAAGTTGCGGTTATTAATAGCGTAATACGCCGTCTTCCAGGTCCGGTAGGCGCTGGAATCACCGCTGTTCGCATACAAGGGTGGAAACAAACGGCGCGGCGGGGTGGAATTGCCGCCGTATCTGTGATGGTAGTAATCGCCGCTATTATAAATTTCACAGAGAAGCGGACGGGCTGGTTCCAGTTCGTGCAGGAGTTTTTCATTCTTAAAGGCATAAAGCCGGTTGCCGATAGCATCATAGCGATAATAACCGAACTCATAACGGCTATCTCCAAAAATTAATTGCCCCCGGTAGCGTCCGGCATAAAAAACCGGCTGGTGTAATGAAACCTCCCGCGTTCTTCCTCTCCGCCCTATCCGGCGGCCGGAAATTTCGTCCGCAAACGGAATGACGGTTATTTGTAAGCTGTGGCGATCAATCAAACACAACCGGGTGCCCGCATCTTTCAAGGTAACCTGACCGAACAATTGCCCGTCAACCGCATCAACCAGATTGACTGTCTGCCCCTTATGCTTAATTTTATCCCAGTGCTCGGTGGCACGGGTATAACGGTATACCAGACCGTTTTCATCATCCTCTTTACCGTCCTGAGCCGCCCAGATATAATCCGCGTCCGCATAAAAACGGGTACAATGCGAGGCCATCGAATACCGGCGCAGGTGCAGACGGTTTGTTTCCAGACAGTGAACCCCGTTGTCTGTACCAATCCAAAGTTCATCGCCGTCAAGCAACAGGGCACTGTAAAGTGGCTCTGATTCATCATCTTCAGGGTAGGGAGGCGGGCCGTCAACCAAAACAACTCCTCTGAAATCACCTGCGTTTACACCGCTGAAATCCAGACGGCTGACAGTCCATGTGTCTATTTCGGTGCGAAACAGACTGTCCCGCGTCGCTGCCCATAGACTGCCTTGCCCGGCTGCCAACAGCACAACCTTGGATGGCAGGGCGATACGGATCACCGTGTTGCCCTGAAAATCATACACCGCCACGCCCCAGGGATGACCCGCATAAAAATAGTGTTCGTCCCGTGCCAGTGCCAGCACATTTTCGCAGGACACCAGAAAACGGTCTTCTTCCGGCAGATTGGCCCAAACACTTTTCAAACCTTCCTTGTCTTCAATACCTGGAAGGTTTTTACCGGTACGCCGCACCAACTGCCGATAAGCAGGCAATTCGGGATAATCACCCCAAATTTCAGTCAGCTTTTCGAGCAATCCATCATCAGCATAATGCACCAGCCGGAACAGACAGGCATGGAAATAACGACTCGGTCTATTTTGGTTCGTGAAAAAATAGGGATACATCTTTTGCCAATCATCAAAAGGCGCTTCACCACTGGCAATGGACAGACCCAACGCACATAATCTATCTATATAACCATGCTTTTCGTACAAAAGCATCAGTTGATAAGCCAAATCATAGCGGTCAGCAAAGAAAAGGGGGCAAAACAGATTGTAAAAAGTTTCCAACTGACTATGCTGCCTGCCGAGTGCATACAGATCGGCATGTCTGTCTCTCACCACTGCCTCATACATGCAGATGCGTTCTGCATCAGCAGGGTCATCCGCGCTTTCCCGCAGACTGAACAAATCAAATAACAGACGCGGATGCTCGGGATAATGCGCCAATAAAGTGCGTAGGAAAACCCGCACCGGCGTTTTATCCGACTGTTGAAACTGTTTTTGTTTGGCTTTAGGATAATCCATTTTTTCCACATCAGGCGCACCGTAGGGATCATAGTGACAGAGCGTGACGATCAGGAACTTCAGCCAATTGCCATAACGGTGTTTTTCGTTGATTCGATGATCATAACCGACAAATACCAGCACTGGTGCCACTGCACGGGCGGCCTCCTCATAGTCCCCCAGAAAACAGTAAAATTCTGCGCGTACCGCCGGTTCCTGGCATTCAGGGAGACGGGAACGTTGCGCCTGCGCCCATTTCAGAAACAGCTCTTTCTGACCTGCCTCTGCAAACTGCTGCTGTATATTATTGATCCTGCCCAAACAGTACCACTGATGCATGAGCTGCTCTAAAAATTCGCTCAGCATGTCGCAATAGGCTTCATACTCACCCAAAAACCAGCCACACAGGGCACGGGTTTCAGCATCCTGCGCCGCCGGTGGCGGCAGACGCAACCACTCATGAAACCGTGCGGTTTCACCTGCCTGCGCAAATTGTTGTGCGGTTTTTGATAATTCTTCAAAGTTAAAACGCCTGGCATCTCCCGGTCGCGGTTTTGGTGTGTATGACATCAACTCCGTTTCCAACTCAAAACGTGTCTGTTGTTTTTTCCATTGGACCAACAAATTCGCCGCATAAATTTTACCCAAAGGCTCGAATGCCCTCCAAATCTCATTGAAACGGCGCGGGGTCGCTGGATCTGCCGGCCATTGGGACTGACACAAAGCAAGCGCCGCGCCATAGACCTCTATTGCCTTTTTCGGCTGTTGTACCACCTCATACGCCCGCCCCTGCCGGTAAAAAACACTGATTTTATCAAGCGGCGCCTGTTCAAGATACGCGAACTCATAATGCAAGGCATGCGACGGTTCCTGACGGTGAAAATAAATCCACGCCACAAGCCGGCGGAGAGGATTATGACCCGCGGCAATTTTCTCCTCTAATGCCTCAAGTAGGTGTGATTCCCGACCCGCTTGTTTGAAAAAACCGTAACTCTGGCGGAGAAAATCCTGATATTCCTGCTTCAACTGCTTCAACTTAGTCATCACCGGATTTTGAAAATCCGCTGTCGCACTGAGCCGCTCCAACGCGGTTAAAAGGACTACCTCATAACGACTGCCAGTCCTTAAAGGAGCGGCAGTCGTGGTCTGGTCATTTTTCTGAAGAAAATAAGCATAATCCAAAGCAAACGGCAACGCCCGGTGATCCAGCTGGACCGTTTCCTCATCTTCGGACAGGGTGTCAAACGGTCCTTTTGACCAAATAGACCAGGTTTCACCAGGGACAAACCGGTTATCATTCCGCAAACTCACTTCCCAACGGGGGAAAATATGTCCCGCAAGATAAAGCTGCCAGACCCGCTCAAACTCCCGCTCAACATCCGCAAACGCATCCAGCGCGATGAAACGCCGGATTAGCCGGTTGTCACGATGACTGCCCGGCCCGGCTGCGAAAACCGGAAAAGCCTGTGTCAAAGGATAATGCGTTTTAGCCTCTTCAGGCGGTTCGGTCAAATAAGCCGATGGAATATCCTTTTCCTCCAGGGTATCCACGGTTTTCAGCAGTTCTGCCGTGGCCCGGTAAGCGGACAAGGCAGCCGACAGATCACCCGTCGCGGACAACAGTTCGCCCTGCATTAAACGGGCAAATACCGGCGGCAATTCCGCCCAATGTGTCTGTAAAATTTCCAGATAAACATCCGCCACTGGTTTTGCAAGACTGAGCGCCAAATGTTGTGCGCCCGGAATAGCGGTATACGCCAGAAACGCCTCTTCCCGCTTGCCCGCGTCAGCTAAGTCTTCTGCATGTTGAATAGCTGAGTTGTGTTCTGTGTTCATAATAGGTTCCTAATAAATAGAATTATAGTATTTGATGTGTCAATATGGTTTTATAGCATCCTAGATTGGGGGTTGAGTTCTTAGAGCCTGTTCAAGATATTTTCAGGAGTAAAGAAAGGCTTAACTTTGACTCGGATATTTGCGATTAAGGGGGAAGAACGGTTATGAACAAACTAACACATTTTGTGCAGGTTTTATGTGTTTCGGCAGGGTTATTGACGATAGTTCTTCCTCACAAAGTTGCTGCGATTGTTTGCTTGGGGGAGGCTTACGAGCCCAGTGATTCGGTTCCAAACGCCAGCTATCCCAGTGTGACTATCACCAATACTCTACTGACAGTAGAAGTCGGAGAAATCCTACCCCTTTCGGCAAAAGCCACGGTTGATGTTGAAAACGGGGGAACGATTTCACTGTATTGGTGCGGTAAACGGGGTGATTTGGCAAGTGATGCCAATGCACCCGATTACAGCACTGTCAACTTTATCGCGCCTTCTGAGCCAGGGCCAATCAAAATGGCCGTACACGTCAGGGATGGCTTAGGTTATATCGACATTGATACCGTCACCCTCAATGTGTTACCCCGTACCCGCGTGGTAAAAGGCTATGTTCGCGATGCCTCCCAGAAGCCGATTGCTGAAGCGACGATACACATTGGGGATTTCACAGCCACCACTGATGCAGCAGGGTATTGGGAGATCGTAGGCCTACCCGGCGGCACTTATACCGTCATGCCGTCAAAACAGGGGCATCATTTCACAGCCCAAACCGTGACGCTCAAAGACGATGAAACCAACACGCTAGAATTGGTTTCAGAAGAGGCAAGCGAGTGCCTACTGTATGCCGTGCATGATGAAGGCCGCAACCACAGTCTATTTTTTACGGTAGACGTGTTGAATAACTTTGATGTGAAGTTACTGGGCAGCCTGTATCACGAACATGATATTGAATCACTTGCCATCCATCCCACCACAAATCAATTGTTTGCGGTAGCGGGTAAAGATGGACTTGATCCGGGTTATCTCTACAGCGTGAATGCCACAACGGGCGCGATTTCGCCCATAGGTGACACCGGTTTTAGAGATATCAACGGCCTCTCTTTCAAACTAGATGATAACACACTGTGGGGATGGGCAAAAGGTGACGGTTTAATCAAGATAGACATCAGCACCGCCAAAGGCACTTTGCAAGAGCCCTATAACGGTGCGATTGAAGACATCACTTGGAATAATGCCGGTACGATACTCTATGGTGTGATGGATAACCGCTTTTTGGCTTACCATCCCCAGACAAAACAAGTCAAGGCATTGATCTGCACAGTCGCAGGAGAAATCGAAGCACTTGAAATGATGCCCGCAGACAACGAATTGTTGTTCAGTATGCACAATGACAACAGCTTGAGTATTCGTTCGATCAATATTGATTCTTGCCAAGAGGCACAAGTGAGGATTTCGACGGCCCTTGAAGACATAACCCTAAACGATGTAGAAGGCATCGCCTTACCCAAGGCGGCCTGTACAGATTAAACGGATGATTTGACTCACCCAAATGGGTAATCGTTTGGGAAGGTATGAAGGCCGTTTTTGACAAAAGCCCGTCTTGGCAACAAGCACGGGCTTTTTTTTATGGCTATTAAACCGAAAGCGATTATCCTTGATATCGGTTTACCCAACTGTATTGATGCTGGCGCGAATGACTATTTATCAAAACCCGTCGATACCGATAAACTGATTTCGTTGATGCGCGTGTGGTTATATCGATAAAAATTTTCCCAGCTTCCAGCGTGCCCTGAGCTTATCGAAGGGGGGCTATTCACATTCAACCTAGACAGTAGAGACGCGATGCCTCGCGTCTCTGCAATGGATCGTAGAAACGCGAATAGAGACGCAGTAAACTTTTGAAAAAGGGCCTTCCAACGTTTTCAAAGTCATTGAGCGAAAGCCTTCAATGTCTAAGTTGATAATTTTCATGGTTTTTTTATAATCTTTGGAAGTCAATGCTTTAGCAGAGCCCCCCCCAAATCCGTTATATAGCGTTTCCCAATTGAATGAACCGAAGGGAAGCTTCGCTAAGTACAAATTATTTGAGTGAAAAATTTATTTTGTTGCCTGATTTTCGTTCCAAATTTATTTTGCGGTTCGATTTTATTGATATATAGCCTTTCCCGATCTCATGACGTACATTTATATTTAAATTTGCCACTGCAAAATAAATTTTGCACTCCAAGAGCAAAGCTGCAAAATAAATTTTGCACTCCAAGAGCAAAGCTGCAAAATAAATTTTGCACTCCAAGAGCAAAGCTGCAAAATAAATTTTTCACTCCAATTGCAATTGCGCCGCTGAAAAATAAATTTTTCACTAAAATCAAATTTGTACTTAGCGAAGCTTCCCTTCGGTTCATTCAATCGGGAAACGCTATAACTAACTGTACTTTATTCAATCGGGAAACGCTATAATCAAAAAAATTCTTCCCTTAAAGGAAATGATTTTCTGCGGCATCCTAATAATGGGTTACTATAAATAGCTTACACAGTTGGATTGAGACACGCGCAAAGGATAATCTAATACCATGGCGATTTTTAGATGTCATCAATGTGGGTATTTACGAGAAGTACCCAATCAACATATCGGTAAAAAGGTTAAATGCCCCGTTTGCCAAAAAGTGACACCGATATATGACACACTGGCTTTAGTCAAAAAGCTGTTGGAAAAGTATTTCAGTATGCAAAAAGAATTTA
>JAYQWI020001490.1:0-5309 GCA_035871815.2 Candidatus Parabeggiatoa communis | reverse complement strand
AAAAAGTCTTACTCATCGGTTGGGATGCCGCCGATTGGAAAATCATACACCCTTTGATAGATGCGGGCAAAATGCCAACGCTGAAAAAATTTATCAATGAAGGTGTCATGGGCAATTTAGCCACACTTGATCCCCCCTTATCGCCGATTATGTGGACTTCCATAGGCACTGGTAAAACGGCCGATAAACATGGCGTGATGGGATTTACCCAACCTCGCGCTGATGGATCCGGAATCCAGCCTGTTCTCTCCACTTCGCGCAAAGTCAAAGCCGTTTGGAATATTCTGATGCAGGCCGGTTATAAAAGCCATGTGATCGGGTGGTGGCCCAGTCATCCCGCTGATCCCATTAATGGTGTCTGTATTTCTAATTTCTATCATCATGCAACAGGGGCCTTAGATGATGAATGGAAAATGGCACCGGGTACCGTGCATCCGCCTGAATTAGCTGATATTTTGGCAGAATTACGGCTGCATCCTGAAGAGTTGACGGCCAGTCATATTGCCCCATTTGTACCTGATTTAGATAAAATCGATCAGACGCAAGATCAACGAGTGCTTTCAATCGCTAAAATCACAGCTGAAGCCAGTTCCATGCACGCCGCCGCGACTTGGATTATGGAAAATCAAGAATGGGATTTTCTGGCGGTTTATTATGACGCGATTGATCATTATTGTCATGGTTTTATGAAATTCCATCCGCCCTATCGTGAGGGCATTCCGCGTGATTTATATGATTTCTATCATGGCGTGGTTGAAGGCGGTTATCGTTTTCATGACATGATGTTAGAACGCTTATTACAATTGGCTGGCGATGACACAACGGTCATGATTTGTTCCGATCATGGCTTTCATCCCGATCATTTACGTCCAATACAATTGCCTCAAGAACCAGCTGGCCCAGCAGCAGAGCATAGTCCTTATGGCATCATTGCCATGCGAGGCCCGGATATCAAACAAGATCAGCTCATTTATGGTTCCACTTTATTGGATATTACCCCCACGATTCTGACTTTGTTTGATTTACCCACAGCACGCGATATGGAGGGTCGCCCATTATTACAGGCCTTTAAACAAGCACCCGATATAAAAGTGATCGATTCTTGGGAAGACGTGCCCGGTGACTGTGGTATGCACGATGTCGATGCTGAACAAGATCCCTGGATGGAGCAGGAAGCTTTAGATCAATTAGTCGCTTTGGGCTATATCGAACCGCCCGGTGAGAATGTCCAGAAAACCGTTGAAAATAATGCCAGAGAATCAAAGTATTATCTGGCAAGAGTCTATTTGAGTAAAAATGATTATGCCAATGCCCTCCCGTTATTAGAAGAATTATTCGCTAACTATCCCGATCAAAGTCGGTTTGGTTTACGCTTGGCCAATGTTTACCTGACTTTAGAACGGATTGCCGAGGCCCGACGTGTCACTGATGAAACGATTGCGGTGTCGGAACAAACTCAAGTGCAAGAAATTAAAGATAATTTTGCTCAACAGAAAGCGGCGAAGGAGAAAGCCGAAAAGGAGAAAGCCGAGAAGGAGGAGAAATCAGAGACTGAAGAGTCTCAAGAAATTCCGGAGTTACCCGATGATGCGACTTTGCTAGAACAGATTAGGCAAAGAAATCGCCCAACCTTGGCGCTATTGCAAGGCAATTTATGTTTAGCTGAAGAGAAGCCAGAAGAAGCTTTACCGCATTTCCAACAAGCCCAAACCGCCAGTCCACGTTTACCCGATTTGCACCTCAGCATTGGGCATAGCTATTTGAAAATGCAGCAATTACAAGATGCTGAAGAGGCCTTTTTTCAAGCCTTGGAAATCGATCCAGATAGTGCCGCCGCCTTATCTGGTTTAGGCCGGGTTTACTTGCAAATGAGACAGTTTAATGATGCGGCCGAAGCTTTAATGGATTCAGTCGGGCGAATTTATCATAATCCCAATGCCCATTATTTTTTAGGCGAAGCCTTTTATCGCTTAGGCCGCTTTAAAATGGCCGCACAATCGTGGGAAGTCGCCGTAACACAAGCACCAGGCTTAAAAAAGGGCCATAAAAGATTAATCGATCTGTATCAGCGTCATCTCAATGAAGCACTGAAAGCCGCACAACATCAGCACATCATGGATAGAATTGTGGAATCCCCCACGCAGTCTTCAGCTCAAGCTGCCAAACAAAGCACTTTGGACGATATTGTTGTTGAGCAATCCTCTATCCGTAAGCTGGCTGGCATCCCACCTGCGAAAATCATTACCCTGGTTTCAGGCCTACCCCGTTCCGGCACCTCAATGATGATGCAGATATTACAAGCCGGGGGTTTAGATTTACTCACCGATGAAAAACGGCAAGCGGATGAGCATAATCCCAAAGGGTATTTTGAGTTAGAAGCCATCAAGAATTTAGGGAAAGATAAAAGTTGTTTAGCTTCGGCTCAAGGTAAAGTCATCAAGGTTATCGCGCAACTATTACCCGCATTGGACAAAGGCTATCATTATCGGATTATCTTCATGTTGCGAGAAATACACGAAGTCTTACAATCACAACAAACCATGTTGAATCAGGCCGAATCGGATAAGGAGAAATTAGGCCAAACTTTTCAACAACAATTACATCATATTCAAGTTTGGTTGAGAAAGCAGAATAACATCGATGTGATTTATGTGAAATATCAAGACGTTATCCAGCAGCCCTTGCAAGCCATTGAGAAATTGAATGATTTTTTAGATGGGGGATTAGAAGTAGAAAAATGCCTTGAAGTGGTTGATGTGAATTTGTATCGTGCGAGAGGGTGATTTTGTCAGTTATCAGTTATCAGTTATCAGTTATCAATCATAACAAATTAAAATGCACAATCCCTTCGATATTGAATGTGAAATTTCGTAATTCGCTGCGCGAGATCATAGTGCAAATTTTGATAGAACACTGATTGTCATCAAATAATCAGCGTAACGAGATAATCAGGACAATCATGATAATCTGCGTTCTATCTCTTTTTAGATTTAAGCTCTCACCTCATCAATACTTTGAGATATAATGCAACACTTTTGGCTATTTTGGCCTCAAGGGCATCTTATCCGAACAACAACAAATTTGATATAAGAGAAGAGATCATGAGTAAATCAATTTTACAACCCAATACCAGTTATCGTTTTTCAGACTATTTCAAACTCAGCTATCCAACCAAGAACATTGTGGCCGAATTTGGCTATGGGTATAAGCTGACTAAACTCTCTCTTCCACATCACCCTTTCACTGGCACACTTGAAAGACTTCAAGACACCTTTTATAAGAAATTACCCCATATTTCCCTCCTCTACATCACTTTCTCCCACACCACCCGATCAAAACCTAAGGCCACCACACCAATCAAATGCAACGGCAAAGCGTCTTCATATTTGCGCTTCAAGCGTTTTTCATAATCCAGCAATTGTGTCTTGGCCTCTTCAAACTTCTGGCTCACATCGGGAAGGGCTTTTATCTCCTTTATACTCAGGTTTCGGGCTTTTTCACCAGTCAAACCCGCTTGCCCTAAACCCACATATTTAAATTCCAAGACAAAGTTTATAAGGGGAGAATCTCGTTGTTCGGGGCGCACAATCAGAGTCAAATCGGTATAACGTCGCTCCAATTCCGTTTCCGAATCCATGATATAAAAAGTATCTTCAAACAGCACCGTTAAAAAAGCCGTTTTAATCGTCAATTCATTGGACAACAGATAATCCCGATTATCAAAAACCTTGAAATAACGTTGTTCCATAAACTCAACTATCGGTTGTAAATTCCCCGTTTGATAAAACTGTTCGGCTAAAGCACTGGCTTGTTCACGTTCCCTTTTTTGCGGAAGGAAATTTTCAAACAAACGTTCGACATACAGTTTGCGTATCACCAAATTCGGAATTTTGAAACGCATTTTTTTAAGCGCCATTTCACCATTCAAGGTTAAAATACCAAAGTAATAGAGCAATGAAACCATAAATTGAGTATCTTTAACCGCATAAAGTACGTCTTCCACTCCAAAACCAGACGCTAATGCCTTCAGGCTTAAAGGCGGGTTTTCATTCAACGCTTGAACAATCACTTCTTCGCCATAAGGTAAATTTGAAATATAACTTAACTTCCCCTTATCCATTGCTAAATTCGCATCTAACAATTGGCTTGGAAATTCACAATCCTGTTGGAAATTTTTCAAAAAATACAGGGCCAAAATGGGATTATAGATCAAGTCTTTGGCGCGTGAACTAAAACGATAACCATCGTAAAACGTTCGCATCAGTTCAAGGGCTTGTTGCACTTTTTCTTCTCTCAAGTCACATTCTGAAGCAATTTGCCTCAAGGCCTGTTCAATTTCGCTATCCAAAAAACCGCACAAGTCATTAAATTCACGTCGCAAGTAGATATGTTCCGCAACATTGTAACCGCTGGTCATATCACTCAAAACCACGGGTGAAACACCGGTCACAAAAGTACGCTCCAAACCGCGCCCACCAGCGAGTGATTTAACCGCTTTAAATAAGGTTTTAACAATGCCTTCACCAGACAATAAACTTTCATAACGACTGGGACTTTCTTTATGATGTCCTATCATCAATTCATTGGCAAAATTGTCGTATTCATCAATCAACAAATATAAACGATAGGGTAAGGGGCCCACAGCGGTTAATAGCGATTCAAACGAAGAAATCGCATTTTTTGGATCAATCCGAATTTCATGCTTTAACCAATTTTCATAGCGAATAGAAAAATCGAAAATCGCATTGTTAACATGATCATACAATGCCTTTTCAATGCTTGCGATATCCCCTTGTGCTTTGACAAGAGAAAAATCCCAAGTCATCACAAAATATTGATTATGCTTAGGTGTTGGATTCGCTCCAATCGCTAAATGCCCAAATAGCCGTTCAAATTGTTGGGCTTTGGCAATGTCGTAATAATTCTCCAGCATGGATAACAGAAGGCTTTTCCCAAAGCGGCGCGGGCGCAAAAAGATCAGTTCTTTCCCAAAATCTTCAATGAATCGAATATGACTTGTGCGATCGACATAGAAATAATTTTCAGTGATCAAGTCATAAAAATTCCGTAAACCATAAGGAAATTTAAGCATATCTTTCTCCAGTGATTTTGAAATAGCGAATTCATTGTAGCATTAATTAATTCTATACTGTCCAGCGTTATAATTTGCGCTTTTGTATTTTGCAAAAAATCGAAGAGGTTAGTCACCTTTAGGTGACTTTCGTTTTCAGACAACGGCTGAAAGCTGTTGGCTGTTATAATCAAAAAGTGCCTATTTATGACGATGCTAAGTATATTTGTCAGATTCA
>JAYQWI020001489.1:0-6966 GCA_035871815.2 Candidatus Parabeggiatoa communis | reverse complement strand
CCAAGAGCAGCAAAATAACATGCATTCCAAGAGCAGCAAAATAAATTTTGTACGAAAATCTGGCCGAAGCAAAATAAATTTTGTTTGAAAATCAGGCCGTCGCAAAATAAGTGGAGTAAAAACTTATGTATTATGAATGGCAACACATCATCACCTTTGAAGAAACGAATTTAGTCGGCAATGTTTATTATGAGAATCATATTCGCTGGCAAGGCAGTTGTCGAGAAATGTTTTTAAGGGATGATGCCCCTGACATGTTGGCACAATTGAATCAAGATTTAGTCATGGTAACAACGCGCGTCTCTTGCGAATATTTTAACGAGCTATTTGCTTTTGATGAAGTGTCTGTGCGTATGCGAACTGGGGCTGTCACCGAAAGCCGTGTGACGATGTTGTTTGATTATGTTTGCAAACGGAAAAAAGGTGAAGAGCTTATGGCGCGAGGTGAACAACAAGTGGCTTGCCTGTTAAAGAAAAATGGGGGAACCGTGCCAACACCGATACCCAAATCATTACGTGAAGCGTTGACACCTTATCTGTCTTAATGGTTAATGGTTATATTTCATAGATTTCCATTAAATCATTTCAATCTATGAGTTTATTTAAACTCACGCTTCGCGCAAAGCCGCCAAAATTTTTAATGATTAATTGTTAGACTTCAAAGATTTCCATCAAATCATTTGAATCTCATACAAGACTTTGCACCTTTGCGTCTTTGCGCGAAGCGTGAGATTGGTTTTAGATCGAACCCTTCTTTGAAAATTCTGAATATCTATAGCTTTGCGTATCGAAGCAGCGCCTTAGCAATAATTGATTACCTATTACCCATTATCTATTCCACCAATACCTGATTAAAAAAACGGTTCAAAAAACCATTTTCGCTTGAAAAACAGAGGCATCCGCTAAATCGGTAAAATCCACAAAATCCGTAATAGGTATTTGTCCTCATAGTTTTATCCCGCCACAGTGACTATCTTATAATCTATTAATAAATACCATCACGTATCAGGGCAAACTTTGCACCTAAGCAATAACTAATTGATTACCCATTATCCATTATGAATAACATGACGAAGAGTATTTGCCCCTATCGTTCATCTCACGACAATGACTATCTATTTATATATATAGATTAATAAATACCATTGCGTACCCATACAGCACCAATCACAATCCCTTTTCATTTTGCATGACAAATCACAAGTGGCATACGCTTGATAACACAATACAACATAAGTGGACTCGAAATGTGCATTGATTTCATTTATTGTGCGTGCTTGCCAATTTATCATCGTTAGTTTGACTTTACGTTCCAACTTTAGTTTGCATTGGAGTTCACACTTCGTATCGAAGCTACGCGAGATCAATTTTAGTTTGACTTTACGTTCCAACTTTAGTTTGACTTTACGTTCCAACTTTAGTTTGCATTGGAGTTCACACTTCGTCTCGAAGCTACGCGAGATCAACTTTAGTTTGACTTGGAGTTCAAACTTTGCGCCTAAGCAATAACTAATTGATTACCCATTATCCATTAGAAATAACATGACTATGCGTATTTGTACCTATCGTTCATCTCACGACAATGACTATCTTTTATATAGATTAGATTAGTAAATACCATTGCGTACCCATGCAAAAAAGTACCCGTCACAATCCATTTTCATTTTGCATGACTAGTCACAAACAAAAGTGGCATACGCTTGATGGTACAATACAACATAAGTGGACTGGAAATGTACATTGATTTAATTTATTTTACTCGCGCGCTAATTATTAATGGTAGCCAAAAGTGTTGTCAAAAAGAGACATTATCAAAATAGTTAACAAAATTTATTTTAAAAAAAACTTGACTCTTTTTTTTTACAAGAGAATAATATGAAAAATATATTGATGGAACATAGATGAGATAGCTATAAACAAAAGTTTATAGTCAGCCCATAAATATTTTTTATAGATTAAAAGCGATCAACATCATTAAAATTCATAAACTTGTGAATACTGTTCACAGTTTTCGATTGAATACTCGAAGCAGGGAGGTGAGCAAAAATCAAAAAAATAGGTTTTAATATGTCGGGCTATAGGCCTGCTAAATGTTTCACCCTAGTCATGCTGATGATCAAGACACCCAACATGGCTACTTGTCACTTTAACCACACATTAAATGAGGTAGATAAATTATGAAGATGAAGAAATTTGCAGCAGCAGTATCATTAGTTTGTGCCGGGCTTGCTGTATCTCCGGCAACGTGGGCGGCCTTTCCTGAAGCGGGTGTGGATAATGTTCCATCCCTAGCGCAATTCAAGGTGACTTTCACTAAGGAATTTGCCTTTTATCTAAAGGAAGTTAAGGGTGCCCCATTTTGTACGGGCTATAGTACACCAGCAAAGTGTCCAACGTCTGCTAGAACTTATACCAGCCCCAAGCTGTACGAAGCGAATACCAAAGTAGGCAGAAGTGGGCCACACCGTGACGGTGATGACACGGATGAGTGGAATGGTGCTGACATTTGTAAAGATGGCAACACGGCCTCTTGTACGGGTTTTTTCTCATGGACAGACGAGCCAATTCTCGATGCCCATTTCCAGTGGAAAGATGGCGGTTATCAGGCTGATGGACACCCGTATGACGAAGGGCCTAAAGGTAGGGAAGAAGTACATACACAGGTTGTCTCGTTTAAATTGACTCCGTTAAATAGCAGTGATCGTTCTGCGAATGCCGTCAGGGCTGGTGATCAAGCACCTTGTCAAGCGCGGAGTCTGGGTGAAGTTGAATCGCTCAATGGTGATGGCTTTCCAGCTGAGAGTTTTTTCCAGATGTACGTGGATGTCGATGTTGACATGAATAACGATGGAAAAGTTGATATGGTTTTGTTCAATCAACCGGGAATCGAAAATACCATTTTTGACGGTGATCCGCTTATCATCGAATCCACTGGCTTGAAAAGTTTTCCGCCTAAAGTGATTTATTCACACACGGGTAGAACTTCCGGTAAAGATGCACCCAAGCTTTATGTTAGGGGGGCAGATTGTAAAAAGGATGCAAACTATCCTGGGCATGTAGGTTGGCTTCGAATTGCTACTCATGGCATAGACTTCGCACCAGCATCAAACATCACGCGTGGAAAAAGAGAGGGTGCTAGACCTGATCAATGTCAGGCTGGCGAAACTGATGTTCAGTGTTTTGATCGAGTAGTAACCAGCTTGCCCATGATGCCTATTCCACAGGAAGAAGATGGGCCTTTTGCCGAGTGTCCGCCTGATTGTCAACTGGTTGAATTGGACTTTCTCACGGCTGTCTCAGTCGGGAACAACATTGCCCTCACATGGGCAACAGCATCTGAGATTGATAATGCTGGTTTTCACATTTTGCGTGCCAGAAAAGATGCTGCTGGTAACTATATAGATATAGTCACACTCACTGACCAACTGATTCCAACTCAAGGCGTATCGCACAACGGAATCACTTATTCTTATGTGGACTCTAGTGTCGTCTCTGGAAATACTTACTATTATGCAATAGAGGATGTCGATTTTAATGGGAAGCGTAAGAAACATTTGGAATCCATCGCATCTGTTACGGTGAAGTAATTCGTAGTCAGTGGCATTGAATGCACTGGTAGGTGAATTTGTCGGTTTTGATGACCGTAAGAATCGACAAATTCATTTTTTAATTAACTCATGAGGACGTGATAATGAACTCATATTCGAGAAAACATGATCCTGCAAGACAGGACTCCAATTTGGGACCTCCCCAAAAACGATGGCGAGACCATTTTGCCAGCTGGGTAATGGTGGGAATACTCACTGTATTTTCATTAGGTGCTCTGATGCCTATCAGCAGCTTGGCTGAAGACGATGGCTCAATCATTGATGTGATGGTTGTATACACTGAAAATGCAAAATCAGTGAATACCGGTAGTAGTATTGAAGAGTTGATTAGAACGGTTGTTGGAGATGTTAACAAGAGTTATGAGGATAGCGGCGTAACTCCACGATTAACTTCGCCTAATCAAGTTCACATTGAAAAGCTATCCAAGACGGACTATGATGAAAGCAATCGTGATTTGGATACCATCTTGGATGATCTGACTAACGGTATAGGCGATGTTCATAAATGGCGTGATAGATATTTTGCTGATGTAGTTGTTCTTTTAGTTGGAGACGATCCAACAGGCGATGGTGTTGCCAAACAGATGACTGGAAGTGATCCTAACTTTGAGAATTCTGCCTTCGCTGTTGTTAAGGTAAACAGTGCAAAGGGGGGAGATACTCTTCTTAAACCTTATAGTTTTGCTCATCAACTTGGGCATCTTATGGGTTGTACAGACAATAATGAAACAATTGGTGGCAAAAAAGCCATCATGAATAATGCAAGGATTGGCCTTCGTATAAACCGTTGGTCAGATTCATGTGCCACGATACTCAATGACACAGCTAAAACCGTCGCCAATTTCCGTTATCCAAAGCCGGGTACGCTACAATTCTCATTGGCTTCACAAAACGTAAATGAAAATGTAGGTACTGTTACTATTGAAGTCACTCGTACTGACGGTAAAAATGGTCAAGTATCGGTGGATATGAAACTGGCCTCTTGGGGTAACGCTACTGTTGGAAGTGATTATACTTTCACCTCTCCCCTCACGTTAACGTGGAATGATTGGGATGATACTCCTAAAAAGATCACTGTGCCGATTATTGATGATGATGACATGGAAAATAGTGAACGGGCAGTGTTTACTTTGTCTCGGATTACTGGTGGTGCCACTATAGGTACCCGCACAACGACAGTAACCATCACAGATAACGATGGTGCAGACATCGCCTATGTCATTGATGTGACAGGTAGTATGGGTTTTGATGATAACGGCATTCAAGAGAATGGAGAGATTACTCGTGCAGCAAAAAGTTTGACTGACTATACTCAGCTAATCGTTAAACAGATAGAGAGTGGTCAAAGAAAAAAAGCACCTGACATCAATTTCTTGGTATTTAGAGATGATTTCAGAAGTTATGGGATTACTAATGATCTGAGTGTCGTGCAGGAGCGTATTGATAACCTTTATGCGGCAGGTGGTGATGATTGTCCAGAAGGTTCTGTCGAAGCAATGCGGGAGGCAGCACGTAAACTCAGACCACGAGGACAGATTATGCTGTTCACGGATGCCGATCCCCATCCTGACTTGGAGATTGATGACGTTATCGCTGAGTTGAATAAGAAAGGGCTGAGAGTCCATGTGAAATTGACAGGTGTTTGTAAAGATACCAAACGTGGTGATAGAACCTCCCTACGACGAAGCAACCGTGTGACTCGTGATGGTAGTCGTGATGAGGGTGCGATAGAAGTCTTTTCACGCATCGCTTTCGAGACAGGTGGCTCATTTGCCTATATACCTGAAATGAATGATGGTTCCGCATCAAATGGGACGAGATATGAAAACAGCATTTTCAACACTATGGTAGGTACGGATGAACCTGCCATAATTGACATTGCACCTTCCACTGTCCCACAAGGTGGCACTTTGGATTTGGTACTCACTGCTACAAATACCAACTTTAATGACTCTAGTTTGGTCACTTTTGCTACTGGTATTGTGGTTAATGAACTAGAAGTCATTTCGGCTACCCAAATAATTGCCAATGTCACAGTGCCATCCAGTATAGCGCCAGAATTTTACAATGTGAGCGTGAAGACTCGCATGGGATCCAATACGGAAACTGCCGAAGGTAGGGGGCCGTTGCTAGTGGTGACACCAAAAGGCAGGGCAGAACTCTTAAGTGTCGCTCCATTCACAGCTATCAATGGTACCAGTGCAACGGTCAACATATCTGGGTTGGCAACGCGTTTTGATGAAACGAGTACGGTTAGTTTTGGAAGTGGCATTAAGGTGCAGGACTTGACAGTTCAAAGTCCAACTTTGATGACTGCAACCCTAGACATTACTTCGGATGCTAAAGTCGGTTTACATCAAGTCGTTGTGGAAACGGGTGACCAAAGTGTCGAAAAAACGAATGCATTTTTGGTTTTATCGGCAGTCGTTAATCACAGCAGCGTATCTAAGATTCGTACAGTGACTCCCTCGGAGGGTGCTGTAGGTTCCACGTTAGAGATTGACATTTTGGGAAAAACAGCGAGTTTTTCTGGTGAAGAGAGTATCTTGGATTTTAGTGGAACCGGGATTAGTGTGTTGTCTCTGGAAGTAATGAGTGCCACCCATGCTATTGCGACTATTGCAATTGACAACGAAGCGGCATTAGGTTATCGCGATGTATTTATCAGTACAGGTGAAGAAACCGCTACCCTGCTTAATGGTTTTGAAATTGCGGACGATGTGCCTGAAATTAAGGTGAAGCCAAATTATGCTTCTCAAGGTGAAAATCAGGAGATTGAAATCTTTGGGCAACATATCATCTTTGTGGCTGATAAAAGTATTGTGGATATTGAAGGTACGGGTGTTTCCATACTATCCAGCACTGTAGAGAGTTCAACCCAGATCACAGCTAATATACAAGTTGATAAGTCTGCGAAAATGGGGGAACGTAATATTTCTGTCATAACCGGTTCGGAAATTGCCGTATTGCGTGATGGATTTAAAATCTTTGCTGAGACAGCCCCAGTCCAACTTGACCCACTTGAAGAATTGGCAAAAGCCAATCTTTATGCCGTCTGGGGGTTAATTGTTGACGAAAGCGGTAATCCAATTGTTGATGTCGCACTACAATTCGGGGAACAAACAGCAACAACTGATGAAAACGGTTTTTGGCATATCTATGGTATTGTTGAGGGTAGCTACACCATAGTTGTCACCAAAGATGGCTATACCTTTGCGCCGAAAGAAGTGAAGCTCGGTAATCAAGCGTTCATAACGGAAGTGACAATAACACTGGGTTCTGGGTCAGGAGAACTACCAGACTCTTACACCGTTTTTGGACACATCTTTAATGAAGACGGTAATCCAATGGCAGGTGT
>JAYQWI020001488.1:0-2411 GCA_035871815.2 Candidatus Parabeggiatoa communis | reverse complement strand
CATCCACAATGGGTATTGACAGCCGCGCACTGCGTTGCTGATGAAGAAACAGGGCAACTCAAAAACGCAGGTGATTTTGAAGTCAAACTCAAACATCTGCGCCTGACTGAAGACGGTGAACTCATCAAGATTAAACGGATTATCCTCAATACCCCAGCGTTTTCAGCCCAAACACTGGATTACGACATTGCCCTTTTGGAACTGACACAGGCCGCGACACAACCCACAGTTCACTTATTATCAACAGGGAAAATACCTGAAGGCACCCAAGCCGTATTAACCGGATGGGGGAGATTGGCCGAACCCTTGCTAGGCATACTGGAAGCGTTTTATCAAGATGATCCCAGAACAAAAAGCTTAGGAATTGAGATTGATGAAGATCAGGCACCCACATTTCTCCTTATTAAATTGATCGATGTGCTCACAACCACAGGCAGCATTCCAGAACAAGAAATCCTTAAAGTATTACTCTCCGCCAATCAGTTCGGATTCAAAACAGAAACGGACAACGTCCATGACTTCTTAAACAAAGTCATTGTCGAAAATACCCCCGGCTTTGAAGCACTCGCCCATCAGCTAGGCCTCCCAAAAGAAGGCTTAACTTTTGATACCTTATACCAAGCCTTGATCGGGGCAGGTGTGCCTTTTGAAGAGATCGTTCTAATCATAGACACCGCCTACGATTATGATGCCGGTCATCTGCAACAGATATCCTATCCCATCGTCTCGAATGACCAATGTCGCCGTGATCCCGCCTTGCTTGAGGCAAAAGAGGATATCGATATCGAATTGAGCGATAACATGCTCTGTGCCGGCTTAGCTAAAGGCGGCAAAAGCAATTGCAATGGAGACAGTGGCGGCCCCTTAGTCATTTGGAATGGCCAACAAGGCAACTGGACACAAGTCGGCATCGTCAGCGGGTCTAAAATCTGTTCTCGACGCGGCGGATATGATGTTTACACACGGGTTTCAGCCTTCCAAAATTTTATCCACACCCACGTTCCAGAATCCCCATTTGTAGAAGTTGATTTCTCCAAGACGCTGACGCAATGTCTACAAGGCACCACCCCGATACCCTTTGCCCCTCAACTTGAACTCAATATCCAAGGCAAACAGGCCAAAGCATTTTGGGCCCCTGTTTCAAACGTACAACAGTACACCCTGGTTTACGCCCCCTATTCCAACCCCTTAAGCGAAACCACCAGCAACAATATCAACTTTATGGACATAGGCAGCCAAACCCAGATCACAGGCGCATTAGCCAGAGGCACCGATCTTTACATCGCCGTCCAAGCCAGTAATTGTTCCGGCCACAGCGAATATTCCAATGTAGCAAGGCTAAAAATTCAGTAAAATATTCACGTAGGGGCAATCTCTTGTGATTGCCCCAGCATAATCATAATGATTCAAAAAAAATCTTGTCGTAAACCGGTTGCCCATAAAACACGGATTTTCAGTTTAACATCCCGCGCCCACTACGATTATTTATATCTAATTCAAAAATAAAATGTCAAACCTCCCTTTTCCAAAGCTATCCCCCTCGTCGAAATTACATTACGAAAGACTCAGCCTAGATAACTTTGAACACTTATATCAATTATTCAAAGACGATCAAAACCCCTATATTCTTGAAGATTTCAAAAACAGGCAAGACACAAAAGACTATGTCAAAGAAAGACTAGAAGTCACCCAATCAGTGAATCGTTCCGGTTGTGATTGGTTCATCAAAACTCAAGATCAAACCTACGCTGGCATCCTGCACCTCTACGAATTAAACCGAAAAAAAAAATCCGATAGCTGTTGTATTGGCATTTCGATTACAAAATCTTTTCGATGCCAAGGTATTGCCAGCGAAGCCATTCAACATTTGCTCAACTATATTTTTGGGCACTTTGAACATATCAAAACCGTCACCGCTTACACGAAACCCGACAACATCAAGATGGCCAGCTTATTAAAAAAATTAAATTTTTCAACCCCTTATGATGATTTTATTGACTCAGAAATCTATACTTTTTTTACCCTAACTATGTAGAGACGCGATGCCTCGCGTCTCTGTTTTGCGATGCCTCACGTCTCTGTTTTGCGATGCCTCACGTCTCAGCTTTGAGGAGACGCGAAGCATCGCGTCTCTACAATATCCGGAGATTCAACGGATTGCTGTAGAAATAAGGCCAATAATGGGGATAATTCAACTGTCATCATCATCAGCTAGCGTTTGAAAAGAACTTAATACAACCGGTTCACCCGCTTCTATCTGCATGACTTGGCTAGAAATCAGACTTAAAGCCTTCGCATTAGAACTGACATAAAAAACATTATCAGCGACACCAATCGCCAGTGGCAAACGGCGACGTGCCGCGATCAGTACTTCTTCTGGATAAGCAAACAACGCGATGATTGCAAAATCA
>JAYQWI020001487.1:0-3939 GCA_035871815.2 Candidatus Parabeggiatoa communis | reverse complement strand
TTCATTTGCATGATGGGTTGCAACGTTTGGAGGAAGAATATGGCCAATCTGAGTGGGTTGGTTTAGTTTCATCAGGGGCGGTGATACGGCGGACTTCAGGTTCGGTACAGCAGTTATCAACTTGGCTGCCCAATTACCCTGCATCGTTTGGGATTGCACTCTCAAATTCAAACGTAGGTGTGACACCTCATCCCAAAATTAGGACGATTGAGAAGCTGGCCATTGTTTATGCGGGTGTGTTGGATAACGCTTCTTCAATTCAGAAAACCTTATTTGAAGCGGGCTATGATCTGATTTTTGACATCGATCAAGACATTATTTTTACACTCTTGACTCATTACTTGGCACAAGGGCTTTCCCCGCTTGAAGCAATGAGAGTGTTGTTCATGCGCTTGCAGGGGCGTTTTGCGGTGATGGCTTTATTTACTGAGCCTTACGAACAGCTTCTGGTGGGGAGTCAAGGGTATCCACTGGCTTTTGGTGTGGCTTGTGAAAGTGTCATGGTGAGTTTTGATATACCAATGTTGAAGCGACTTTATCACACGGTGATAAAATTAGAGGAAGGTGATCCCGTGCTGTTGTGTTCGGTTTAATCGTGGCATATTTAACGACAATAATGACAAGGATTTTGGGTATGAGTCATTTCAGAAAAATCCTTGTCTAAGCTGTTTACCTTGTCGCTATTGATTCGATAATCCGATGACTCTGCCTTCTTTTATTTATAATGTTTCTGGTTTTGCCGTTGGCAACGGTTTTCCCTTTTTACTTGTTTCGCAGTGACAATTTCACAATCATTCGACAACAGCGTTTTGATAGACGCTACTTGTTTTCATCAACCACTTTTAACTTGATTAATTTAGTGTTATCGCAAAAGAATCGTGACTGACTTTAAGATTTGTAGGGGGCAACAAAAACACGTTACCGGCCCCCTACATTTTGACTTATGTATAACGAAGAGAGTTTTTTATAAATTAACATCCTCTGCATAAGAATAAATTTCTATGCCGAGTTTTTTCGCTAAGGGCAGCGCATTATCGTCAACCATTGGCGAAATGACAATCATTCGATTCGCTTGTCGGGCCTGTTTTTGTTCATAAAACCTAACTTTTTTATCAAAAACATGCATATCGGATTTACTCACAGAGGATTTAATTTCACAAGCAATTAAAAGTCCATTTTGGATAATGATGTCTAATTCAACTTGATCAGGTCGTCCAAAAACGACCCCGTTTTCATCCCATTCAGTCACATTGAGGACTTCAATCTGAAAATCTTTTAAGATACCGGCCAATGCGTTTCTAAATGAGGCTTCAGAATGTAAACCCCAGCGACGGCCCACCGCACCAAACCATTGATTAGACTTGCGGTTTAAATCGTCAGTGACTTTTTTCTGTTCATCCCATTTTTCTCGTTGTGCCTCCCACTTTTTGTTGTCTTCGGCTCGTTGTGCTGCCCACTTTTGTTCGAATATCGCCCATTTTTTGTCGTCTTGTTCTCGTTGTGCAGCCCACATTTTGTGGTCTTCTTCTCGTTGTTCCTCCCACTTTTGTTGGATTTTCGCCCACATTTTGTGGTCTTCTTCTCGTAGGGCAGCCCACTTTTTCTCGTCTTCTTCTCGTTGGACCTCCCACTTTTGTTGTATTTCTGCCCACATTTTGTGGTATTCTTCTCGTTGTGCCTCCCACTTTTGTTGGCTTTCCGCCCACATTTTGTGGTTTTCTTCTCGTTGCTCATCCCACTTTTGTTGGCTTTCCGCCCGCATTTTGCGGTTTTCTTCTTGTTGCACATCCCACTTTTGTTGGTTTGCCGCCCACATTTTGCGGTCTACTTCCATTTTTCGGTCTAACCTAAGCTCCAAGTTTTGGATGGCGGTGTTAAGCGCAACAATTTGCTTTTGGTTTTCGGCCCACTTTTTCTCGTTTTCGGCCCACTTTCTCTCGTTTTCGGCCCAGTTTTTCTGGTTTACCTCCCACTTTCTCTGATTTTCGAGCCGGATGTTGCGCTCTTCATCTATTATACGGTCTAGCCGCTCCAGCTTTTTACGGTCTTGCTCCATCATACGATCTAGCCGCGCCATGACATGGTCAAAACGGGTTTCTGTTTCAATTTTGTTAGCAAACTGGAAACGAGTCATATGAATCACCGCATCCCGAAAGGCCGTGTCGTTTTGCATCAATGTCGGTAATTCGTTTAAAATGGTTTCTCTTAATTGTTGGATGCTCATTGATATTAACTCCGATGTTAGAAAAAAATAGGCGTTTTGGTAAATATTTTATTAACAAGCCTATTTTTAGAAAACTAATGAAATCAAGCCTTAATTAAAAAAATAGGTATAATGTCTAACTATTAATCAGCGTAAATCATGACAATCAGTATAATCAGCGTTCTATCAAGTTTTTAGATTAGCATGACAATCAGCATCATCAACCTGAGTATTATCACAGTCGTGACTCACTTTGATAGAACGCAGATTTTGCCTCTATGGCCTGATTGGCGCAGATTTTTTTAATCAGAGTGAGTGAAAAAACTATTGTAATTATTTTAACATACTTACATTGGTTTGTAGGGATTACGGGATTACGGGATGACCCGAAATTTTTTTTGATAAGTCAACAATGCTTTAGCGATTTTTCAAGGGCACAAGTATACTTTGACTCGATATCAACTGATAACTGATAACTGATAACTGACATGTCTCACGAAATAACACCAGATAATGAACACTTGGAGCTGTTACACAGTGACATAACAAGTGCGATTGAAAAGGTGATCACCCAAACCAATCCGTTCAAATACCGAGAGGGTGTTGCTACGCTCGGATTGGATTGCATCACCGTTGCGAGTGAAGTTTATCGTCTACTCTCATCATCTAGGATTGCCAATTTAGACGAGATAGTCAAAGGCCGATTGAGCGAATTTGAAACTTAAAAATTATTCCATTAGGGAGCCAAACACAATCCGCGTTATCGAAGAATCATTGCCAAATAAATATCCCTTCACAATTACCCATTTCCAAAAAATGGTTGATACGGGTATTTTAGAGGAAGATGAACATGTTGAACTTATTGAAGGAAAATTGATCTGTATGGCACCGATATATCCAGTACATTCAGGTAAAACGAACCGACTCAATCGTCTTTTGTCTCAATCAGTTGGTGATTCAGCAATCGTTGAAGTTCAAGGCCCTATTGTTCTTGATGATAATTCAGAACCGGAACCCGATATTGCACTATTGCGTCCACGCGATGATTTTTATGAAACGGCCAATCCAAGGCCTGATGATGTTTTGTTGCTGATTGAAATCGCCGAGAGTTCGTTAAGTTATGACCAAAATACTAAAATTCCACTCTATGCGCGTCACGGTATTGTGGAAGTTTGGCTCATCAATGTGCCAAAGCCGCAAGTGGAAATTTATTTAAAACCCTCTCCCGACGGATATCGGAAAATTTTGCTTCCCCAAAAACGTGAACGTATTTCACCCACCTTATTGCCAAGTGTGTCTGTAAAAGTGTCAGACATTTTTACTTAGATTAACATGTAGGGTGGGCTCGCTGTCGCCATTGAAAAATGAAGCGAAATAAATAGTTCCAAACGCTTGCCCACCATCCTATCACTTTATCAAAAAGTGTTCAGTAGTGAGGCATAAAGATGATATGATAGAACGCTGATATTTGAAGCTACGCTAAATGCTGATTCTCATGATTGACGCTGATTTTTTTTAATGTTAATTGATTGATCATCCGTTTAATCAGAGAACTCTTTTATATCACTCGCTCATTAACCCTTAACCCTTAACCCTTAACCCTTAACCATTAACATTGCATGTTTAAACCACTTTCCTTTTATATTGGTTTACGTTATACCCGCGCCAAACGTCGAAACCATTTTATTTCTTTTATTTCAATGACTTCCATATTAGGCATTGCCTTGGGAGTCACG
>JAYQWI020001486.1:0-9404 GCA_035871815.2 Candidatus Parabeggiatoa communis | reverse complement strand
ATCTAGGCATTGTACGCAATTAAATTCGCCTACAATTAGTCTGTCTTGCTTACAATATTAAACGCGCGGTATCCATACAACAGGAGAGTTGCGTCTAAAAATATGGATTCTATACAATAAATGATGGGCAACGAAAGGGTGCTGCCCATCCTACTGGGCTGGTGCATTAATGAAAATAGATGAGCAGATTTTAACGATAGATACGATTATCTGTCGCCACATAGACAGCCTTGCTAACTCACAAAGGGGCGCGGTTTCGCAGGATATTCTGTCGCAACTGCGTAACTTTGTAGAGCATATTATGCTGAAATTCTATGCTAACGGACAAGATATTGATAATAGTTATGATAACATCTGCAGAGCCATTGCCTTTGTTAAAACACAGGGCCATTTAAAAGTGTTGAGCAGGTTTCACAATTATTTGAAAATCGTGGTTTCGCATTATACGCTTGACGAGGAAAACTCTGAGCGGTTAATGCTGAAATATTATGAATACCTTTTGAAAATCAAAAACCTCATGCGCGAGAAATTTCCACTTGATGTTCTTTCCAACCTCGATAAGTTCCCACTGAACATGGATTCAAATTTACGGGAATATTATGAAAAAATTGCCACTAAAAGAAATCAGCGCAATGAACGGGCGATTAGTAAATCTGAAAAATACTATATTAAAAAGATAAAACCATTTTTTGTAAATCAACAGATTTATTATGAAATAACCTTTACCCCTGCAAATGATTATGCGAGTAAGTTTAATCGGATTATCGCATTTACGAGTTTGGAAATAACCGAAAACTATGCTGTGAAGTTTGCGTTAGCCCCCGACAGCATTAAAATCCTCGACAAGATCATGCCTGTCACCGTTATCATAGACTGGGAAGTCGCAATTCGAGATTGTGAGTTTAAGAATTTTACAAGTCTGCTCAGAGGAACTGACGTTAAGACAGGGTACGCAGAACAACAGGGTATCTCACAATTTTTAACGTCAACCGGATTTAATCTGACGGAACTCGTTGATTTCTCCGATAGTGAATTTCAACAAGTTAAGCAGCAAGTGACACAAAAAGCGAAAGCAGTTGTATTTTTTGATGATTTAGAGCGTTGTCGGACAATAATAAAAGCCAATGATTCAGGGAGTAACCTCCTGCGGTATTTACTCTACCATATGAATAACAAAGTAATTAAAAACCAGCAGTACCATGTTGCAAATGACATAATGTCTGGGCTTTATGTTCAATATGGTTGTATCCCGTTTGATAAAATACCTTTTAATTTCTCGCCGATAGGACATAACCCAAGACTGGGCGATTTATTTGATTGCATTGATCCCACTAAACGGCGACACGAAATACTTGCGCGACTTGTAAGGAACAACACCGAGATTAAAAGACAGCTTTTTACGCCTGTAAAGGATATTGTTGGTTTTGATGATATAGCGGCACTCGTAAGAACCTATAACGCTGTTCTATGGCACAGACATCTTGAAAACAGCAAATTAGTGATTGAAAATAATAACATCTTCATTAACGGCTATAAAAACGACACCCTTTCCATTATTGCTGAACTTAAGGAGTTGGCAAAAAATGGATTTCAGAACTATTCAAACTCAGTAAGGGCATGGCTGAACGAACCTAACCACGGTGTTGACTGCGACGAGAAAAAAGAGGCTTTAATCCGTATGTTTGAAAACTCACGAGTAGCTCTGGTGTACGGCTCGGCTGGCACAGGAAAGTCAACACTGATAAACCACATATCACATTTCTTTGCTGATAAGGAAAAATTATTCTTAGCACAAACCAATCCTGCTGTCGATAATTTGAAACGCCGCGTGACCGCTGCAAACTGCACGTTTTTAACAATTACAAAATTTCTAAAAACGCAGAATATCACTACTAACTATGACTTATTGATAATAGATGAGTGCAGTACGGTGAATAATCGTGATATGAAAGATATTCTTACAAAAGCCACATATAAGCTATTGGTTTTAGTGGGGGACTCATATCAGATAGCATCTATTCGCTTTGGCAACTGGTTCAGTGTGGCTCGTAAATTTGTTCCAGAAACATCGGTGTTTGAACTAACAAAGCCTTATCGGAGCAACAAAAAGGGGTTGCTTCTATTATGGGACAGAGTGCGTAAAATGGATGATAAAATTCTTGAACTTATTACACGGCAAGACTATTCCATTACATTGGATGCCTCTATTTTTGAGCCAGCAGAAAAAGATGAAATCATTCTCTGTCTTAACTATGATGGTCTATATGGAATAAACAACATTAATCTTTTCTTGCAAGAGAGCAATCCACATGATGCCGTGCGGTGGGGAATTCAGCAGTACAAGGTTAACGATCCTATTTTGTTCAATGAGTCCGAACGCTTTGCTCCAGTGATTTACAATAATATGAAAGGACGAATTGTATCGATAAAAATTCTTGATAGAGAAAAGCTTACCGAACGCATACAGTTTGACATAGAACTCGACAAGGTAATCAATGGTGTAGATGCCCTCGATCAGGATTTCGAGTTGTTGGACAGTGCTGAGAGTAGAAACTCTGTTATACGTTTTTGTGTCAATAAACTAAAAAGCACCGATGAAGATGATGATGGTTCTTCAAAAAAAGAAGTTGTTCCGTTTCAAGTTGCCTACGCTGTTTCGATTCACAAAGCGCAAGGTTTAGAATACAACTCTGTTAAAATCGTAATCACAGATGAAATCGATGAATTGATAACGCATAACATCTTTTATACAGCTATAACCCGTGCACGGGAAAAATTGAAGATTTACTGGACACCTGAGGTTGAGCAGAAAGTATTAACCAGCATAAAGCCGCAAAACATCGGCAAGGATGTAGCCTTGTTAAGAAACTACAGCAACCAGCAAATCTAGATAATAATACCTCGTTCCCACAAGCTTTGTGGGAATACAGTCACGACGTGCAACGTCGAGTAAATTCCACTTAGAGGAGCAAAATGACATCAATTACTCCCTATATTACACAGGTTAAGGCATCAGGTGAATTACAAGATTTAGCTGTTGAACTTTATAAGCTTGATGCCATTCTAAACGCAAAATTACCTGAGAGCCTTAGAAAACCGATGATTTATCTATTACAGGTGGTTAACTCTTTTTATAGTAATAAAATTGAGGGCAATCCAACGCATCCGGCGGAAATACTTCATCTACAGGAGGCAGGAAAGCAGAGTGTGCCATCTGATGATTTGTTAGAAATTAAGCAATATGTAGAAGTACAAATTCGTTTGGCTAATTCAGAGATCAGTTCAGAAGTTGTCTGTACGCCAACTTTCTTACAAAACATACATAAGTCATTTTATGACGATTTACCTGAGAAATTGTTAGCGATTGAAAATCCTGAAAGCGGTGAAATTATTCGATTAACGCCCGGTGAATTTAGAAATCGCGATGTCAAGGTTGGGAGACACATTCCCCCAGAACCTGAAGAAGTTATACGACTTCTTGGCTGGTTTGAGCGTATTTACCATCCAAACAAAATTCATGGGACAGAGCGATTTTTTGCAGCTGCAGCCTCTCATCATAGATTAATGTGGATACATCCATTTCTTGATGGTAACGGCAGAGTAGGCCGTTTATTTACTGATAACTATATGCGTTGTGCTGGGTTAGGCGGATACGAACTTTGGTCTATGTGTAGAGGATTCGGCCGAGAGACTAAATCCTATTATGCGGCATTGAGCAGCGCGGATAGGGAACGACAAGGTTCTAATGATGGCAGAGGCCTTTTATCTGACCAAGGGCTTTTGAAATTTACACAATATTTTATCCAGACTGCCTTGGATCAAGTCAAATATTTTTTAGGATTGCTTGAACCCCAAAAACTGAATGAACGGATTGATGTTTATTTTGAAATGAGAAGTCGAGGGGCATTAGTTTCATCAACTGGCAAACGATTACCTCAGATTAGAATTGAAGCGCGTGATATTTATCGAAAGCTGCTATCAGGACCGCAGCGACGTTCAGATATTCAAAAAATGTTCAAAGAAAAAGGGCAGAATGTGGGTGAAAAAACTTTACGTACTCTTATTTTTAAAATGTCAAACGCTGGTTTGGTCAATGCACCCGCGAGACAACCAATAACATTAGCTCTTTCTCCAAGTTCTATAGAGCTTCTATTTCCTCATCTTTGGTAATTTACCGCTTACCTATATGACTTAAATGCTGTCCATTACGAAGATTCACAAGAATAAACCCATGTTAAAAACACTTAATTTAGATGGCGAATTACTTTATGAGGCTGAGGCATTCGCTCAACAACAAGGTATAGCGTTTCCCGATTGAATGAAGTACAAATTTGATTTTAGTGCAAAATTTATTTTGCCGTGGCGCAATTGGAGTGCAAAATTTATTTTGCCGCGGCGAATTGGAGTGCAAAATTTATTTTGCGGCCTGATTGGAGTGCAAAATTTATTTTGCGGCCTGATTGGAGTGCAAAATTTATTTTGCGGTTCGATTTTCTTGATATAACTGTACGTCATGAGATCGGGAAACGCTATATGATTGATGCACCATCAGGAATAAAACAATATGGATGAAGGGCAATGCTGATTTATTTTATTAATCGGCCTTAATCAGTTTAATCAGTTAGTTACCACCACCTGACTTGAGCTGTTGGCTCACTCACCAAGCTTTAACACCCAACCCCGCTTTTCTCCGAATAATTGGCTATACCCAGTCATCACCAGTTCCCCATGAGACGTGGTTTGCAAAGCGTATGCTTTACCTTTTAAGCCCGCAATCGTTTTTTTCCACCTTTCCTGCCCCCGATCATCTAATTTTAATAGCCAAGCCGTTGACTCTTTGGAACGTTTAAGACGTGATTCGCCCGCGACAAGAATCCCATCGTCTGATGTGAGTTGTAAAGTATTGGCCCGATCAAGGCCTGTGCTACCCCAGATTTCTTCCCAACGCTGCTGACTACCGTCAGAATTGAAACGCGCTATCCAAACATCTTGATCCCGCGAAGCGCTTTTTTTCATGTACCCTGCTACGACTAAATCACCCTCTGGCATAATTTGTAAGGCATGCGCTTGCGCTTCATATTGCCCACCATAAGTTTTTTCCCAAATTTTTCTACCCTGGCTATTGAGTTTTAATAGCCAAGCATTCCAATGAGAATACAATGATGATTGTGTGCCACCGGCCATGATAATATGATCATCGGCTGTAATTTGAACTGCGCGGATCACATCAGCTTCCGTGCTACCGAAGGTTTTTTGCCATAAAGTTTGGCCATTTTGACTATTGAGCCGAAATAACCAACCATCCGCTTTTCCCATGCCTTGTGAATCTGTCCAACCGCCGACAATAATATCGCCATTCGAGAAAACATCTAAAGCAATCGCGCTATCATTTTGACGACCCCCAAAAATTTTTTTCCAGAGCATCGCGCCAGTTTCAGTTTTTAATTTAAAAACCCAAAAGTCTTTTTCTTGTTCACCAACATAAAGATAACTTTTATAGCCTACCCCAATCACGCCACCATTGGGCACAATGTGTAAACCTCTCACCGAATCATCTCGCTCACCGCCAAAAGTCTGTTGCCATAACACTTTGCCCTTTTGATCTAATTTGAGAACAAAAGCATCTAAATGCTCAGGTTTTTGTGTCCACCCTCCAACAATAAGGCTATTATCAGGCATGACACACAAGGCATTTGCCCCATTGTTTTCGCCAACATGATAAAATCTGTGCCATAATGTTTTGGGTGAAAGGGTGAACGTAGGCAGTATTGCCTTTAAGTCACCCGTTTTAATTAACTCATTATGAATCGAACGGTTATTGGGCGTATTTTCCCGTGTCACCAAAGGTTTGGGGATGGGCAACTCTATCGGCCGCTTACTTGACGTGTTGACATTATGGGGCACAGGCTGTTCACCCGTTCTCGTTTTATAGAAATTGATAAGCACAATTAATAAGCCAATTAAAATAATTAATAGACTCATCAAGACATATCGTTTAGTGAGATAAAATAAGGGATTAAATTTATTAAATGCCGATTTCGTCTTTTCAGTTTTAACCGCTTTTTGATTTTGAATGTTAATCGCATCATTGTTTGGACGACGCGGAGTTGTTTTCGTCGGTTTAATTTCTTTTTCGGCTTGTTTAATTAATCGCTGATTGATTTCAGCGTTAGCTATCGACAAAGGCTCTGAAATCTTTTTCGGTTTGCTCAAGGCACTTGGCTTTGGTGATAATGTTTGTTTAGTAACCTCCGTTTTTAACGATAAATTATCGACTCGCGGAGAAATATACTCACGCATCCGAGGTAGATCAGGTTGAGATAGAAACCATTGACGTATTAAAGTTGTTGTTATCTCTTGTGTTTTTGGATTCATAATTTATTAATACTGATAAAAAATAGGCGATAAATCGCCTACGAAAAACGACTTAATAAGTGATAAATCGCCTACGACAAACCCATGAACTATAAATCTTATTTTATTGTAAGTAAATTTTTCACGTCGGCGCCTCGATCAAAATCATTTAGCAGAAATGATAAAACATAACTATTGAGAACTTAAAATTGCACATTGGCGTTTTGCAAGTTCCTCTTATGAAATCGTTGATCCACGTCATTAGCTACGCGAACGACGTTTCAAAGTACTCTTATTTATTAATTCGTTGATCCACGTCATTAGCTTCGCTGAACTTCGTTTCGTTGTACTCATCTTTAGGAAATCAGAAAATGAGCGCGTCAAAATTGCGTGTACTGTTCGTGGCTTCAGAAGCCTATCCGTTGGTTAAAACAGGCGGCTTAGGTGATGTGAGCTATGCTTTGCCTAATGCTTTGCGACAATTAGGTGTTGATGTCCGTTTATTATTGCCGGGATATCGATCTGTGCTTGACCAACTTTCGTTGATTGAAGTGCATGAGAATATCAAATTACCGCCCTTGCAAGAACCGCTTCGCATATTAGCCGGCACAATGCGAGGTGAAATGACCCCCGTTTATGTGATTGATTATCCCAGTTTATATGATCGTGATGGGGGGCCCTATCAAGATACTACTGGAGAAGAGTGGGAAGACAATGCTTTACGTTTTGGCATTTTGTCTAAGGTTGCCGCGTTATTTGGTAATCATAGCTTATTATTTAAACCGCACATTATCCATTGTAATGACTGGCAAACCGGTTTAGTGCCCACATTTTTAAAATTCAATGCTGATCATCATGCACGAACCATAATGAGCGTACATAACATGGCTTATCAAGGCCTGTTTGGCTCTGAAGTCATCGAATTACTGGGTTTATCTCCCAAAAGTTTTAGCATGTTTGGACTGGAATATCATGGTAAAGTCTCGTTTATCAAGTCCGGATTATACTATGCCGATTGGGTAACAACAGTGAGTCCAACTTATGCAGAAGATGTTCAAACGTCAGAATATGGTTGTGGTTTAGAAGGGCTGATGACAGAACGTCAAAATCAATTAACCGGCATAGTCAATGGTATTGATACAGACACTTGGAACCCTGAAACGGATCCTTATTTGGCGCGTCACTATAATATTGAGAATTTACCCGTCAAAATTCGCAATACCCAAGACTTGCGTAACACATTGCGACTATCACCTTCAAAACAAGCGCCACTTTTTGGCATGATTACCCGTCTCACGGAACAAAAAGGTATAGACTTATTACTCCCCATTATCCCCACGATTATCAAAACCGGCGCACAATTAGCCATACTTGGTAGTGGTGATAAAAAATTAGAAAAAAGCTTGCAAAAATTAGCAAGCCAATACCCTAAACAAGTCAGTGTGAATATTGGTTACGATGAAGAATTATCGCATCAAATTGAAGCCGGCGCTCATATGTTTCTGATGCCGTCTAAATTTGAACCGTGCGGTTTAAACCAAATGTATAGTATGCGTTATGGTACACTACCTATTGTTCGGCGCACCGGTGGATTAGCCGATACGGTAGTAGACGCAACGCCCGATAATATCAACAATCAAACCGCAACCGGTTTTGTTTTTGAAAAAAATGATTCAAACGAATTACTCTCTTGTGTAGAACGCGCCTTGCAACTCTTTCGTGATAAAGCAACTTGGCGTAAATTACAAATCAATGCCATGAGCAGTGATTTTAGCTGGCGTAAAAGTGCAGAGCAGTATATCTCGCTTTATTATCAATTATTGGATTAATTAAAGTAGTCTTTTGATAGACTTTGCACTGTCATAATCGGGTGGATAAACTCACCAGAGCATAATCCACCCTGATCGCGGCGTCACTCTGTGAACGTTGAAAAGAGTTTACGATTATTCGCCATTAGTGAAACTTCCTTTCTGGGAACCATTCACGACGTTTTTCTTGCTAAATAAACCACATTTTTTAAAGAAGAAGCAAAATGAGTGAACGTCAATTACATTGCCTACGCCCCATTTTCACCCAAAATCTGATTAACACGCTACAACAAGGCACATCAGTGAATTTGATAGCACCCGCTGGACAAGGTAGGCGGCGGTTATTAGAGGATATCAAAAGTAGCCCCAAAAATGCTCGAATACCTTTTCTGGATATGAAAAGCTATACGGACAATTATGACGGCTTCATTCAGGCACTTTGGCAACAACTGGATGAAAAGGGTGAACAGCCTACTGATTTTGGGAAATTAATAACGACGCTGGAAAGCCGCAGAAAAAAAATTATCATTTTGTTGCATCATTTTGATGAGTTACTGGACAATTCAAGTTTGGATAAGCGATTTGATGTGAATTTTTTCAATCAGTTAAATAGTATTCAAACTCAAGATAATGTGTCATTACTCTGTTTGACTAGCGAACCGCATGATCAATCCTTTATATTTATCAAGGGTAAACAGTCTCGTTTTTCATGGTTAGATTTAGAAAAGAAAAGGTTGCCTAAACTGAGTTACGAAGAAATTTGTTTGGAGTTGAAGAGTCGTGAATTACCCATCTCTTCAGAAGAACTCTCTCTAGTCGCTTGGGCCGTGCCTCGTCATGAAAAACCTTATTTGTTACTCAAGTCTTTTGCGGACAAAATCAAGAATCAAGAAAACAACGATCTCGAATTGTCTAGCCAACTGAAAATATGGCGTGAACAGTTTCAGGTTGACAATAGTTGAATTGTAGGCTGGACTTTTGGTTTTTAAAGCCCACCGTATGTAAATAAGAGATAGCATTTCTCCCCTTTATCACTCGATGATCACGTTTTCCTATTCTGCTATATAACGACAAGAATTGTTTATAACGATAAGGATTGTTTATATATAAATAAGAAAGGATTAGATTGTGTCACGCTTGAAGTTATTGATTATAATGACATTAAAGAGTATCTATCCTTTATTATAAATAATCCTTGTCGTTATATTATATCGATGCGGATTAGATTGTGTCACGCTTGAA
>JAYQWI020001485.1:0-4127 GCA_035871815.2 Candidatus Parabeggiatoa communis | reverse complement strand
AATAAAAAATGTTAGTCATTGAATTTAAAGCGGTTTGCAAAGATTACCCCCCTCAGCGGGTTCTTGATCATATCGATCTACAGATATTGCCCGGCGAATTTTTTGGTCTTGTGGGTGTCAATGGTGCGGGTAAAACGACTTTGCTCAAGAGTTTGTTGGATTTATGTGATATTGAAAAAGGCCGTATTGAGTTGTTTGGTATTCCCCATACTGATTGTCATGCACGTACTGAGTTGGCCTTTTTGCCCGAACAATTTGTGCCGCCTTATTATTTGACGGGACAAGATTTTTTGAGCTATATGGCCAAATTACATAATGTGATGTTTGAGAAAAATCAAACCATTGAGATTTGTCAAACTTTGGACTTGGCTGTCTCGGCTCTTAAACAACCGGTGCGTGATTATTCTAAAGGTATGGCCCAAAAACTGGGTTTAGCGGCTTGTTTTTTAAGCAATAAGCGTTTATTAGTCTTGGATGAACCTATGAATGGTTTAGATCCCAAGGCACGGGCTTATGTTAAACATTATTTGTTGAATCTCAGAGCAAAAGGGACGACTTTGTTTTTTAGCACCCATTTATTGGCGGATGTTGAGGTATTGTGTGATCGTATGGCGATTTTACATGAGGGGCGCTTACAGTTTGTGGGTACGCCTACTGAGTGTTGCACAACCTTTGCCACATCGGATATTGAACAGGCGTATTTAAAGTGCATTCAATGATCCATTATCTATCAGAATAGAACGCTGATAACACATCAGAACACAAAGGGCGAACTGACGTGTTCGCCCTAAAATTTATGAACACCTATATCGTTCAAAAATCAATAATCAAAACTATTCTTGGGTATACACTTGATTGACTTCAATCAAATGGGGAACACCACTGACAAAACGTGCCCAATACAATTGATCACGATAAATAACGCCCTGATTGTCTATAACTAAATGCCCTGTTTGACCTGCCCATTGACGTTGGCTTAATTGTTGTAACTCGGGTACCAAAGTATAAGCATCAATACCTAAAGCGTATAAACGCTTGTATTTTTCCATCTTGCTAGAAGAAAAGTCAAGCAAATTGGCTTGCAACTGTGCCGCCCTCTCATCAGGTGCTAATACCCAAGGCATATCCACAAATATGATCCCTTCGATCTGATTATCATATTCTGGATGGGGTGTACCACTATAGACATGAGATGTACTATAAATGGGCAAACGGTCACCGATAATGGCCGTTAAAAAGTTGCGAATTTGCCGTGCCACTTTTGAAGAAGCTACCATAAACACCATGTTTGCATCCTTGACGCTTTGACGTCGGAGTGCTTTAGGAATTGATGAACCAAAATCATTATCGTAAACATGTTGAGTGGTTATTTGTCCCCCTTGTTTTTCCCACTCGGTTTGAAAAGCGGTCAAGACTCGCTCTCCCCAATTGCCTTCTGGGATCAAGACGAATGCTGATTGGTATCCATCGATCCAAGCACGCCTTGCGACTGCTTTAGCCTCATCTTCAGGTGATAAGCCAAATTGATACAAATTGCCAGTGCGGTTTACTGTTTCTAAGCGATTTAAGCCCAATGTCGGTACTGGCAAATGCGGTTGGCTTTCCGCCAAAATCATGAGCGTGTCTTTTAATAAAGGCCCGACGACAAAATCAACGCCGTCATTGACTAGTTTTTGGTACACTTCTAAAACATTCCTATCATCAACGTGATGTAGGGTAACATTGGGGCGATTTTGAGGAGTTGTTTCAACTGCGGCCAAAAATCCTTGTTTAACGGCCTCGGCAAACTTGCTATACTGGCTGTTAGAAGGCGGTAATAACAAAGCAATATGTTGGAGTGGTGTCTGCTCCACATTTTGCACAAGATTCGGCACAATATGTTGTGTGGCAGGATGGTTGGGAAAACGCAGTTTCCAATTATTAATACTTTGCCATAACTGTGCTGGAGGCGAGCTTTTCGTCACCAATGCGAGGGCTATCCAACCTGACAAAATATCATCTTGGTGTTGTACGTGCTTGATTTGGCTCAGATTATGAGAAGAAAGACTGCGCCAAAGCTGCTGGTGATTGTCTCTTATCGTGTTTGGATCGGCGTTCGCCAAGCGATCAATTTCCGTCCATTCCTGTATCGCCTCTTGCAATAAACCTTGAGCGGCCACAGCCTGAGCATGTAACTGCTTGTATTCTATTTGTTGTCGGCTTGATAAGGTAATGGGTTCGATGCTTTGAAGCCGTTTCATGGCTTGGCCGACATGTTGATCGGCTAAATCGATTCGGGTGTAGACGAATTCCAGTGGGATTTCTAACCCAAAACCTTTGCTAACATCAAGCTTTGCTAATTCGGCTTTAGCTTCGGCCAGCATATCGCCTTTGAGAAAAGCATTGATTGCGGATAATTGGTAACTTTGTTGTGTAGGTGGAATACTTTGTGCGGCGATTTGCAAATATTCTTGTGCGGCCGGTTGGTAAGCGCCCTGCATTTCCAATTGTTTAGCCTTATCGGCCGGATGCTTGTCATCATCTGGGATCACAGGGGAATCGCCGCAGCCAGATAACACCGAAAATAAAATGAATAAATAAGTCAAAGTCCGAACAAACATGGTAGTCTCACGTTAGATGGATGGAGGCTTGCATATTATTAGAGAAAAGTGTGTGATGTCAACAGTTATCAGTTATCAGTTATCAGTTATCAGTTATGGTCAAAGTAGAATGAGTTTGCGGTTTTTTACGAGCAAACTTGAGTTTGCGGTTATTTATGTTCAAACTTGAGTTTGCCGTTATTTACGTTCAAACTTGAGTTTGCCGTTATTTACGTTCAAACTTGAGTTTGCGGTTATTTACGTACAAACTTGAGTTTGCCGTTATTTACGTACAAACTTGAGTTTGCGGTTTTTTACGTACAAACTTGAGTTTGCGGTTTTTTACGTTCCAAGTTTAAATTTAAATAATTATGTTGGGCCAAACTTTTAAAAGGCCCTCTTTTTTTAAATTAACCATTTGCCATTAAACATTTCACGCAAAAATGCAAAAGTTTTTGCGCGCAAAAAATAAAATGGCTATTTGTGATAAAGGAGAATTGTGTGATTTTAACAACATTAGAAGGTGTTCCTGGCAAAACGATTGTGGAACATTATGGTTTAGTGCAGGGTAGTACCATTCGCGCTAAACATATTGGTAAAGATATTATGGCGGGCTTTAAAAATATTGTGGGCGGCGAACTGAAAGGCTACACAGAGTTATTGCAAGATTCCCGTAAAGAAGCCATTGAGCGCATGGTTCAACAAGCAGAAGAATTGGAGGCTAATGCGGTCGTCAATATTCGATTTGCGACTTCTTCAGTGGCTCAAGGTGCCGCGGAATTGTTTGCTTATGGAACAGCCGTTAAGGTGGAATAACGATGGATATTTTACTGCAAATTATCATTCCTCTTGTTTTACTGCTCCTTGGCTACTTATCTGGGAGTTACTTAGAAAAACGACATTATCAAAGTATCCGAGAGCGGGAACGTAAAACGCTTCATGTCCCTCTTGTGACTTTTGGGGCTAAGCAAACGCTACCTGAGACGCATGAGGCCCAATTGTTTGTTGGGACTGTGGTCATTTCGATTGACTATTTTAAGAAAATATCGGCCATGTTAAGAAATTTGGTGGGTGGTCGAATAAGGGTGTATGAAAGCTTGTTGGATCGAGGACGTAGAGAGGCATTGTTACGGATGAAAGAAGACGCGATGGCGTGGGGTGCCACTCAAGTGCTGAATGTGCGGTTAGAAACGGCCACGATTGGCGGTCGTTCAGGTGGTAGCACTGATCCCGGTTCTGTTGAAGTGATTGCGTATGGCACAGGAATCCGCTAGATGTTAACATCAATATTATCTAAGTATAAACAACCCAAAAAAGTGCCTGAAGGTAATGTGAGTGATCACCATCCATTAACCAATTTTGCCTATTTATTGGGCACAGTGCTCATTGTGAGTCTGCTGATTTTATGGACGCTCGGATTGTTCGCTCAATGGGTAGCAACTCAAATCAGTCCTGAAACGGAGAGTCAAATCGGTGAGATGTTGCTTCCTATGGTGTTATCTGAGGAAGAAGAAATTGTGGATGACAAACGTCTCCAATACCTTGAGG
>JAYQWI020001484.1:0-11506 GCA_035871815.2 Candidatus Parabeggiatoa communis | reverse complement strand
AAATAATTGGGGTCAGAGTAACATTAATTTGGTAGCGAGCTTCGCCCCTCCCACCAACGACAAATAAAAATCCATGATTCTCCATTTTTATGGATAATGGGCCAACTTTTTAAAATCAAGAGAATAAATAGGACAGACCACGTTTTCCACTGCTGTCGTAAATTTTTTGCAGCAGGTTGGATTTCATCTAATTGATTTTTTCTAAACATTTCAAAAAGAGGGGTCATGTTTTCATATTGGTTTTTATCAGTTATCCGTTCGTAGGGCAATCCCTTGTGGTTGCTAATCTATCAGTTATCCGTTGTCACTATCTCTCTGGTTTTCAATTTGTCTTTTGCTGGTATCTAAAAACTGATGCCGTTTTTGTTTGAGCAAATTTTTTGGCAGATATTTGGTAATATACTCCGCACCTCTTATGTATCGTTTTTATTATCAGCAAAACACAAAACTTAGAAAATACGAGACTTTCTTGTTTAATGGTTTTGCTGCTGTATAACATGGAACGATTTATCGTTGCCAAGTATCTTATCAAAATTCGGTGGCATGGCTTAAATAAACGGGTTACAGCTACCATGAATAAAAAAATATAGCATAAAAAATATAAACCGAGAAATCAAAAATATAATATAAGTGGATGATTATTAAGGATAATATTTGCACATTTTTTGACCGAAAAATATTATGCTAAACTTAAACTTTTTACCCTAAATTTCGTCATTCTAACCCATTGATTCATAAAGCATCACCGAATTTTGATAGGATACGTTGCCAATTTCAGATAAATAACTTCACAGGGGCAGACACGCAGGTCTGGTCTGCCCCTACATGTCAGGCGATTTCTAGGAAAGAAATTACCATTATAAGTGTCATTTCGACTAAAGGAGAAATCTTAAGACAATTTCCGGCTATCTAACTGGTGTTAATCATTAGTATACCTTTTTAATAAAAATGATTGCAAATTAGATTTTAGTTATTACCCAAAATGTGTTATAAATAAAAAAATATTGAACGTTTCGACGATGATTATAGTCGAGTCTGAACCAACCCATTGTCCAGTTGTCTAAAATTTTAAATCGAGGATTTAAAAAATGTCTGATAAACACCCGATAGTGACAAGATACTCAGGAAATCCGATCCTCACCAAAGAAGATGTTCCTTATCCCGTTGCGACCGTTTACAATGCTGGTGTGGTCAAGCATGAAGGCCGTTACATAATGTTATTTCGTTCCAATTTGCAAAATGGACGTTCTATCATTGGTCGGGCCGATAGCGACGATGGTTATTCCTTTAAAGTGGCACCAAAGCCCTTTCTTATCCCTTCCAATAACCCACAGTTTGCCGAATATGAGGAATGGGGCGTGGAAGATTTGCGGATTTGTCCTTGTGAAGGGGAATATTTGCTGACCTACAGTGCTTATTCCCGTCATGGGGTTCGCATCGCGCTGGCACGTACCAAAGACTTCCAAGAGGTGGAGCGGGTAGCCTTGATCACTCAAGCGGACATGCGTAACGTGGTCATCTTTCCGCAAAAATTCAAAGGCCGTTATGTACGTCTGGATCGGCCCCACTCAGAAATATCTCCTTGGTCTACTTGGATATCCTATTCTCCTGATCTGATCCATTGGGGCGATTCCAAGATACTGATCAAACCGGTGCATTATCATTGGGATGAGATGAAAGTCGGCCCTGGTCCACAGCCCATTAAAACCAAGGAAGGATGGTTGCAAATCTACCACGGTGTCTATAAAACCATGTCCGGCACGGTTTACCGCTTAGGCGTGGCATTGCACGATCTTGACGATCCTGCTCATCTACGTGGCGTATCGGATCGTTGGATATTGGAGCCAGAAGCACCTTGGGAGATCAGCGGTTATGTGCCTAATGTTGTCTTTAGTTGCGGTGTCGTTCCCGAAGAAGATGGCACGCTCAAGCTCTACTGGGGGGGAGCCGACACGGTGATGTGCGTTGGTACGGCACTGATCGACGATCTGGTCCAACTCTGTTTGTCCGATACTCGGCCTCCCTTATAGTGTGTTGACTGAGTGCTTTTTGAGCAACAATTCGTTCAACCTATAAAAGTATATTATTTTGTCCTCCTCTTTGCTAAAGGGGAGCCAGGGATGATTTCAGCAAGCCTGAAAAATACACCTCTAAGTTCAAACTACCCTTGTAATACTCAAAAATCTCTTTAATCTACATGAAAATAACAGAAATAGATCAGTCAAAGCAGAAGAAAGTTTCTGTCACACGAGAAAGGAGCAAAATTTTAGGAGACGCATCACGGGTGATCACCCGATTGAATCGGCCCCCGAATGTTCAGCACATTTCAAAAATAATTGAACGAGTGTTGAGCTTACCCAAGCATGCCGTTGAAAAACTCTTAAAGCGTGTTATGGCTGATTTTTCTCAACGTCACCGAGATATCAAACGCATTTTTCAGCGACACTTCGAGGCGGTTGAGGAGTTTATCCCAGCCGGCTCTAAAGTCAGCGAGAACCAAATAAACTTGATCGGAGCCTATTTCACGATGGAGTATTCCGTCGAATCGGCGGCTTTATTCAATCCTGCCATCGTCCCCCATCCCTATCAACCCCAACTGCCCAGCGGGAGCCTGCGGTTTATTATGAGCCTACGGGCCACCGGAGAAGGACACATTTCCTCGATAGTTTTTCGCAGTGGAACCCTCGACCAGCACAACCGGATTATTTTCGATCCAATCAGCGATTATGTCGAAACGCCGGAACTTCAGATGGATCCCCTTTATGATCGCGCTTTGTTCCAGTTAAAACTCGCGGAAATCGATGCATTGAACGAGGTTACTCGCCGACTCATGAGCCGATTACCGGAGACTTTCAGCTACAAGCGATTAAAACAAGTTATTGAGGAATTCCGTTCCCAAAGGTTCTTTTCCCAGAAGGTTCAAAACGACATTCTGGAGATCGTGTACTGGCTCGCCCATTCAAACTATGAAATCAACTTCCGAGCTGACCAAAGAATATCGGAACGGGTGATTTTTCCGGTATCAGAAAACGAAAGTAGAGGCATTGAAGATGCTCGATTCGTCCGGTTTGTAGGCGATAATGGCGAGGCTACCTATTATGCAACCTACACGGCCTTTAACGGCTTCAATATCTTACCGCAACTGATCGAAACGCGGGATTTCATCAAATTCCATATTGCCACCCTCAATGGCAAGGCAGTACAAAACAAGGGCATGGCCCTGTTTCCGCGCAAGATCAACGGCAAGTACGCGATGCTCTCGCGCCAAGACGGAGAAAACAACTACCTTATGTTAACGGACAACATCCACTTTTGGCATGAGCAGAAACTCATCCAAGAGCCTCTCCAAGCTTGGGAGTTCTTTCAAATTGGCAATTGTGGTTCTCCGCTGGAAACGGAAAAGGGTTGGTTGGTACTCACTCATGGTGTTGGGCCTATGCGTCAATACAGCATTGGAGCCATCTTACTGGATTTAGAAAACCCGTCAAAGATAATTGGCCGTCTTCACGACCCCTTATTGACTCCCCACGAAACCGAGCGAGAAGGCTATGTTCCCAATGTCGTTTACACCTGCGGGGCGATGATTCATCGTGGCGAATTGGTCATTCCTTATGCGATGTCTGATTTGATGTCGGGCATTGCAACGGTCAAGGTGTATGAACTGTTAGACGCGATGAAGTGAGGCTCATTTGCGTGGGAAAATCGGGAACCGATTACAATTATTGAAGCGCACAACCCCTTCGAGCTTGTGCCATTCTTAAATCCCACTGATAACTGATAACTGATAACTGATAACTGATAAGATAACTGACAAAATGCGAGAATACAAACAGCTTTTAGATAAAGGTTCCCATCCGTTTAGTCATTTTATTCTATGGATAACGGTATTGTTTTTTATCACGGCCGGGGTTTGGGCCCATTATTCTACCCTTGATGAAGTGACTCGTGGCAACGGTAAAGTGATTCCTTCTCGTCAAGTGCAAGTGGTGCAAAATTTGGAAGGGGGGATTGTTTCAGAGATTTTGATCAAGGAAGGGGATATTGTAAAACGGGGAGAAGTTTTGTTGCGTATTGACGATACGCGCTTTTCGGCTTCTATGCGTGGAAGCCAACTGACTTCGGCCGGGATGGAGGCGAAAATAGCCCGTTTAACCGCAGAAGCGCATGGTAAGGCTTTTAAATTACCCCGCAAATTAAATCGTAATCGTTCCAAAAAAGAGTTGTTCATGAATGAACGCGCTTTAACTGAATCACGCCGACAAGAATTACAAGCGAGTATTGATGTTTTAAAGCAGCAAAAAAGCCAAAAGCGACATGAAATCACTAAATTAACAGCGAGACAAGAACAACTTCAACACAGTTATTATTTGGCTCAACAGGAATTGACGATTATCAAACCGTTGGTTAATAAAGGTGTGATGTCGGAAGTGGAATTACTGCGTTTGCAACGTGAAACCAGTACGCTGAAAGCTGAGCTAGACAGTACTCGTCTCAGTATTCCGCGTTTACGGGCTGCCATTACGGAAGCGGAAAGCAAAATGGAAGAACTCTCAGCCAGTTTTCGCACCCGTGCTTTGACGGAATTGAATGAGATTAAAGCCGAACTGTCACATATTGATGAAGAAAAGCGTGTTCTGAAAGATCGGGTGACACGCACTGCCGTTCGTTCTCCCGTCAAGGGTACGATTAAACAAATCAAAATCACGACGATCGGTGGCGTGGTTCAACCTGGCATGGATTTAGTCGAAATCGTTCCTTTAGAAGACAGCTTATTGATTGAAGCCGAAATTCGTCCCTCTGATATCGCGTTTTTGCATCCTGGGCAAGAAGCGATGGTTAAATTCACGGCTTACGATTTTTCCATTTTTAGCGGCTTAAAAGCCTCTTTGGAACATATCAGCGCGGATACGATTATCAATGAACGCGGTGAAGCCTTCTTCTTGATTCGGCTCCGCACTGAACGCAATTATTTAAGAAGCGAAGATAAACCCTTACCGATTATCGCTGGAATGACAGTCAATATAGACATATTAACGGGTAAAAAAAGCTTGCTTGATTATTTATTGAAACCGATTAAAAAAGCGCAAGAACAGGCATTGCGGGAACGTTGAATTAATGATCCGAATTTAATGCGCCGCGCGCGAGGCAGAGCAAATCTACAAAAAAACGTGTTCATCAAGTAATCATTCTTTGGAAAACGTTTTCTAAATGTTGAGTAAAACCGGTTTCGTCCATTAGAGATGAGGCTTGCATTCTTTGACGTAAGTTGGTTCGTAATTGTTGTAGGTGTTCAGTATTGTTAGCCAGTTTGAGGCAAATGTTGATATATTCTTCTGGTGTGTGGGCAATCAGTTCGGTGAGTTCGAGGGCTGATAATATACTGAGTCCTTGTCTGGCAACTTGTCTATCGCCTACTAAAGTGACGACTGGGATACCCATCCAGAGGGCTTCAAAGGTGGTGGTGCCACCGGTAAAGGGGTAGCTGTCAAGGGCTATATCGACTTCGTGATAGGTGTTGAGGTGTTCGGGGGAAGGGCTTCGCCCTAACAATATGAGTCGTTCTGATTCGATATTGAGTCGCGCAAATTGTGCTATTAAAGCTTCTCTTGTCGCCAGATCATTAAGGCTTTTGGTTTTGATGAGTAGTCGTGAACCTGAAACGGCCTGTAATACGTCTGCCCATAATGCCAACAATTCAGGATTGAGTTTGGCATAGTTGTTCAGTGAACTAAAGGTGATATAACCTTTTGTTAAGGCCGGTAAGGCTTGGCTCACAGCTGGGCTTTGCTCATTGGGGCGGAAACAAAAGTAACTGCCAGGCATTCTGAGCACGCTTTCTGAATTAAAGGCTTCGGCACGGCCTTCTGGATCCATGTACCCATCGCTTATTCGGTAGTCGATAGCGGTTAGCCCCGTGGTGTTGGGATAACCCAGATAGGTGACTTGAATAGGGGCCGGTTTTCGGGCAAAAACCAGTAGACGGTTATCGGCCGTATGTCCAGATAAATCAATTAAGATGTCAATCTGATCTTGCCGGATTCGTTCAGCTAAAGCGTCATCGGAAAGTCCAAAGCAGTCTATCCAGTGATCGGCGTATTGTTGGAGACGCGCTGTAAAGTCATCGAATTGTTTATTGTTGTGATAACAGAAAATCTCAAATTGTTGATGATCATGATGCGCTAAAACAGGTTCAATAAAATAGGCAACCGGGTGTTTTCTGAAATCGGCTGAAACATAGCCCAATTTGATTTTGCTGATTTTGCCTTGAGAAGCGGGAGAGTGAACGTGTTGCTCATAGCGTGGTTGATTGATAAGGGATAAGGGTTCACAGAACACGGCATTGAATTTTTGGTGTTCTAAAAAAAGGGCGTTTTGATCGTAACCCATGACATAGTTGATGCACAGTAATAGGTTACTGTGAGCGAGGGGAATCGCTTTGATTTCTAAAGTGCGTCGATAATGCGCGATGGCTTTATCAAATCGGCCTTGATCTTTCCAGGCCGTCGCGAGATTGTTATGGGCTTCAGCACTATTGGGATTTAAATCAAGGGTCCGTTGAAAATACACCATCGCTTCTGCGAGTTGCCCCTGATTTTTGAGAAGCGTTCCCAGTTCATTGTGTGCTGTGACATCATTGGGATTTAAGGCAATCGCTTGTTGGAAACAAGCTAAGGCGTCGCGGGGTTTACCCTGCTGAATAAGGGTATAGCCTAAATTGCTGTAAGCATCGGCATCATTAGGATTTAAAGCAATGGCTTGTTGGAAACAGGTTATGGCTTGGGCCCATTGCCCTTGTTCATTCAGCGTTTTACCGAGATTGCGATGGGTACTGGATTCATTGGGATTTAAACGGATAGCGCGTTGATAAGCCGTAATGGCTTCGGCCGGTTTACCTTGGGCACTGAGGGCATTGCCAAGATTATTATAGGCTTGGACAAAATTAGGGTTTAAAGCTAAAGCACGTTGAAGCGTTTCAACGGCTTGCTCATATTGTTCTTGATCATTAAAGGCCTTTCCCAGATTATTATAGGCCTCGATAAAATCCGGTTTTAAAGTCAAGGCTTGTTGATAACAATTCACCGCTTGATTGAATTGTTCCAAAGCCATAAAGGCATTACCCAAGTTGTTATGGGCTTCGGGATAATCGGGGTTTAAAGCAAGGGCCCGTCGAAAACACTCAACGGCTTGTGACGATTTTTCTTGACAATTCAGTACATTACCAAGGCTATTATAAAAATGGGAGACAGAAGGGTTGATGCGTATAGCCTTTGAAATGAGTTCAAGGGCAACCTCATAGTTTTCAACTCGAATCGCGATGACACCCAATAAATGGAGCATTTCACTATTATTAGGTTCGGCCTGCAATATTTGGCGACAGATCGATTCAGCCTGTTGTAATTGCCCCGCATTGTAAGATTGCAAGGCCATTTGAACAGCTTGAGGAAGGGTTAAAGTTTGCGAAGCCGATTTTTTAGATGAATTTGACGGCGTTTTTTTTTACGTTTAGACATGATGTTAAATTCGTTTATCCCCGTAATGAGTTGTACTCAGTTTAGTTAAATTAGTTTATCCCTGTAATGAGTTGTACTCACAGTCTCGTTATACTCAGTTATAGAAGATATTCTCATCAATAATGTCTAATCCCGAAAATTCAACTCTGAATAACAAAAAAAGCTCACACCTCATTCCTTTGGCTTGCTTGCCTATTTCCTAACAGATTACTATTCTTTGAGAGAGTTCACCCTTTCCAAACTTAATCCAGTGACTTGCGCTATCTGTTCTTCTGTCAAAGAACCGAGAGATAACAGATTACGAGCAGACATTTCTGCAGCTTCTTTCCAGCCTTCTTTCTTACCTTCTTTCTTACCTTCTTTCTTAGCCACTTCCTTGATTTTCTGAATTTTTTCTTGTTTCACAGCTTCCATACTGTATTCGTCGAACATCTTCGCACGTTCGTGGGGAGTCACTTTATTTTTTTCAATCACTTCAAAAACGTGTTGGATTTCAGGATGGGTATATTTGGATTCGTCAACTTCTTCATCCAAACTGTCTTCTATCGCTTCCATCCATTCGTGATATTGGGGCGGCGTGAGTTTCTTATTCAAGTATTTGGGGCAAATGTAAATAATCTTATGGTCAATTTCGCCAATGGGATGACCTTTCAAGTCCTTCGGATCAAAATCGGTGATGGTGATATCCTTTTTGTGTCGATCACCAGAAGTTAAAATAACGAGTGTAAAAACTTTCAAATCTGGACGATAGTCTTTTGACTGAACGACTTGCTCCAGTAAGGCAGCACAATGGTAGTGCAAAAATCGGTGATAGTGATCGGGAAAACGGACATGCTGCATATCGACGATGATCCTATTTTTCTTGTCCTCCGCATAGAGATCAAACTTTGCGGCGACATTACCTATCGGTGGATCATAAACTTTATCTTTTTCGACAGTATCAATTTCAAGTTTAATGTTCAGAAAATCATGGACAAAAGCCGTGAATATTTCAGGAACACTAAAGGCCTTTTTGAATATAACATCGTAACGTAAGGGGGCGACTTGTTTCATGGTATGGGTTTCCTTAATTAGTTAACAAAATGACACCGATTTTTAGGATAAGCGGATAAATTATTGAATAATCAAAGAGATAATCCTGTCAATCCCATCAATCCGTTAAATTTTATTCCAATCCCTCATCTCCAAAAACCACATTATCTTATTATTCACTGCGTTTCGCGGCTTCAAATAATTCATCAACACTTTTATTTTGCCATAGCGTTTGTTGCCATGCGCTGTAATCAAAAGCTTTCATATAATCTTTGTTAGTAGACAAATCCTCTGGGCCTTCTAAACGACCTATAAATTCTTTAGCAGCTTCTAAAAATGAAATCGGTTCTTTTTCAAGCTTGATTGCATTTCGACTGGATTTGAGTTGTTCTAATATCGCTTCGATATCATTGAAGGTTGCTGTCTCTGGCAATTGTGAAATCGCAGTGAGTGCAGATTGTTTTAAGGTTTCCATTAGAAAGTCCTCTTCAATAGGTAATAGGTTGAATAAAGTCTTTGAACAGGATTACACGGATTTTAGGATAAACAGGATTAATTCACACCAATAATAAAATCCTGTCAATCCTATCAATCCGTGGCCGCCTGTTCCAAGCCTTCATCCCCAAAAACCACAGTCGCATCCAATTCTCTAGCTTGGGCGAATTTGGCCTTAGAATCGAACTTTGCTACACCCTACGCTTGCTTTTTTAAGCTTGAGGCAAAAAAATCACTTTAACATCATTCAAATTCAACGCTTTGAAATCTTTATCTAATGTCACCAGTTTCAAGTCGTAACATTTTGCAATGCTATACTGATAAGCATCATCAAAATCCAAGTTTAATGATTGTGCCACAGTATTGATTTGGGCATAATCACTCTTTGGTAAAGTGAGTACATCAAGATGGGGCAACATATCTTGAATAAACTGGCTAAATAAATTGGCTTTTTTTTTCCTGAAGGTCACAACGGCAATAGAATGCAAACTGAAATCACTGATACAACTCTCATTAAGGTTATCAGTGATGAATTGTTTACACAATTCACATCGTTCTTGTTCGAGTAGAATTTCAAGAAATACAGTGGTATCAATCAACATTAACGCCACTCCAAGGATTTTTTTTGAAGAGAAACACTATCATATTCTGATTTCAGTTCAGATAAGCCACCTTCCCAATTGAAAGTCGGTGGTGTTTTCGGTGGTTTTTGAACATGTTGGCTCAACAAAAAATCAAGATAAGCCAGCAATGTAGGCATCAGTTCATTAGGTAAATGGTTAATTTTGTTGTCAATTTCTTTTCTATTGTTCATCTTCATTTCCAAGTAACATTTGTAGTGGGCAAAAGATTTATCCTGTGCATCCTATCAATCCTTTGAACAGAATAAAACCGATTTTAGGATAAACAGGATTAATTCACACCAATAATCAAATCCTGTCAATCCTTCAATCCGTTAAAACGAAGTAACGAAGTAATCCTATTCCAACCCCATCCCCAAAAACCACATTCGCATCAAGTATCCTCTCAAGAAATGATGAAGGATAGGGGATTTTCTTTGAAAGGGCAAACAGATCGCTTTCCCCTCGTTTATGAATAGGATGTTTTATAATTTGCCAGTGGTTCCAGCTTGGATTTGAAGCCATTGGGACTAAAAACCATTTCTTCAATCATTGCTTGTGCTAGTGCTTTAAACAAAGCGGGATAGTTTTTGTTGTAAAATTTAGCGTTCGCTATACGGGTTTCAAAGAATCTGGCACCGTTAAGAATCGCGTAGCGCAAATCCGTTCTCACCAACCAAGCCCAATCGAAATGACAATCCGTTAAATTGGCACTGTTCAAATTACAATCCGTTAAATCGGCCCGTGTAAAATTTGCCTTCACAAAACGGCAACCACTACCCGATGCTCTTTGAAGATCGGCTTTGGTAAAATTGCACTGCTTAAAATCACACTCCTTAAAAACGCTGTCTATCAATAAGGCGTTAGAAAAATCACACTGTTCAAAATCAGCGTTTGAGATTGTGCATCTCACTAGCACAGCGCAAGAGAAATCAACATCACAAAAATGACAGTCGGATAAATCGGCATCCATGATAGAGAATACCTTGCCTTTTGGCGTTTCAGATAAATTAATTTGCTCTGCAAGCCAGATTTGATGTTGTGTTAGCCATTGATTGATATCTTTGTTGTCAACTGGTGTTTTCATGTCGTCCTGCCTTAACCTTTAGTCATTGATAATAAACACTTTTTTCAACTTATCCGCATTGATATTTTGATATAAAATGCTTTTAAACTGTGTTTTCTCACTACTTTGCTGGAGATTTTTTAAATCAATTAAAACTTCGGTATTGCCATTGTAAAGATTCGTTTTCTCCGCAATAGCCTGTGCCTGATGAGAAACACTATTAAAAATAGGAGCAATCGGTGTTTTGACATCAAGCCATCCGGCACTATCATCATTTCGTATGACTTTAAAGTCAAGATTGGGTTCGCCTTTTTTTAAATCAGGACGAATTTTTATACAAACCCTTTTCTATTGCTTGTTTCATTGATATCGCTTCAGATATCGATTTGGGGTTTGGTTTTCCGGTTTGTGGGTATTTTTTCCATTCAGTCGTGTGATTTTGTAAAACGTCAAGTTTTGTCATTCTATTATTCAGCCTCTCTTGCGTCTCTTGCGTTCCTTCTTGCGTCTCTTGCGTTTAATTAAATTCTATTCCAACCCCTCATCCCCAAAAACCACATTCGCTTCAGGTTTGACTGAATCTTATTCACTGCGTTTCGCGGCTTCAAATAATTCATCAACACTTTTATTTTGCCAGAGCGTTTGTTGCCATGCTGTGTAATCAAAAGCTTTCATATACTCTTTGTTAGTAGACAAATCCTCTGGGCCTTCTAAACTACCTATAAATTCTTTAGCGGCTTCTAAAAATGAAATCGGTTCTTTTTCAAGCTTGATTGCATTTC
>JAYQWI020001483.1:0-3384 GCA_035871815.2 Candidatus Parabeggiatoa communis | reverse complement strand
TTTTGTTTGATATCAATTCTCAAGTTTTAACCTGCAATGCTCATCCATACAAATATCATCAAGTTTCGCGCCACTAAAATCGGCCTCTGTCAAAGTCGCTTTAAACAAATTTGCCCCAATCAGATAGGCTTCAATCAAATTAGCCTCTGTCAAATTCGCTTTAAATAGATTAGCACCATTTAGGTTAGTACGGAATAAATCAGATTCAAATAAATTAGTCCTAAATAAATTCGCTTCTGATAAATTCGCCCCTGATAAATAAGATTCAATCAAATAAGCTTTAGTTAGATTCGCTTCCGACAAGTTAGCTTCTGTGAGGTTAGTTTTAGCGAGGTAGGATTCACAGAGATTAGCTTCGCTCAAATTCGCTTTACTCAGATTCGTTTTACTCAGATTCGTTTCACTGAGATCAGCACCTGATAAATTCGCGCCCGATAGATCAGTATTGCTTAAATCCGCTCGACAAAGATTTGTACGAAAGAAATCTGCATTACTCAGGTTCAGTTTAGCCAAATTAGCCCCCGATAAATCAGGCCAAATACCACTGGCTTCTTTTCTCCACTTATTCCATGCAGATACGCCTTGCTGGAGAATAGCTAAATGTTCCTCGTTTGCCATTGTGTTTTCCTATCAATGAGGAATACTGGTTTGCTCATTTTCCTATTTAGTCTATAGCTTTTAAACCTGATTCCATTTTAATTCCTTATCATTTCATTCGTTTGTAAAAAACAGAAAAGACATCATTTCATTTTTAACTAACAATTAATCTGTTTCAACAACCTTTATACCCATTTCAGTTAATAAGTTCGCCGTTTCATACAATGGCAAACCCATTACGCCAGAGTAACTCCCTTCAATACGTTTTATAAAAATGCTGGCCAATCCTTGAATAGCATAACTCCCCGCTTTATCCAATGGCTCACCCGTTTTAATATAGGCTTGTATGTCTGCCTCACTTAATCGGCGAAAATGAACTCGGCTAATATTCAAACGCACCTTTTCCCGCGTCGGTGTTACCACAGCCACTGCTGTCATCACCTGATGTTTTCTCCCAGACAATACTCTAAGCATCCGCGATGCATCATCGTCATCAACCGGTTTACCCAATAATTGCTTATCATACACTATTACGGTATCGGCACCTAATACTGGGCATGGCGTTGAAACGGCTAAACGCCCCGCGCGGGCTTTTGTTAAAGCCAAACGCCTAACATAATCTGGTGCGGGTTCTTGGGGATAGGGTGTCTCATCCACAGAAACGGCAATTTGTTGATAATTAACCTTAATCTGATCAAGCAACTCGCAGCGTCGCGGAGAAAGGGATGCAAGGTAAATCATCTGAGATAATGGTTAATGGTTAATGGTTAATTATTAATTATTAATACTAAATTTGACGCGTTAAAGCGGTCAGAATGAGAGGGTTTAAACCCCTAAAGATTTTAATATTGCAAAACTATTGAGCAAAAACAATAACTTATTGTAATAATAGACACTGTAAGTCATTGATTTGTGGTTGCACATCAGAGTTTCGCAAGTCCCTCCATTAATTAACCATTAACCCTTAATAATTAACCGCGATGATAAGGATGGTTATTTAACAAACTCCATGCACGATACAACTGTTCAACCACGACAATTCGCACCAGTTGATGAGGCAAAGTCAAAGTCGATAACGACCAACATTGTTGTGCCCGTTTTCGACAGGCCGCTGATAACCCCTCCGGGCCACCGACTAATAAAGCCACTTTTGAAGTGATCTGCATCCAATGTGCTAATTGATCGGCTAACTGTATACTACTGAACGCTTGTCCACCCTCATCAAGCGCCACAACAAGGGCCCCTTGTGCAATTGCAGCCAACATTTGTTCACCCTCTTTGTGCTGTAAACGGGCCAAATCGGCATTTTTAGTGCGTTTGCGTAGAGGGATTTCAATCAAATGCACCGAACAAGTAGAAGGCAAACGTTTAGCATAATCACTAAAACCGCTTTGAACCCATGAGGGCATTTTTTGTCCAATACAAATTAAATCAATGTGCATCTGATAAACTCAAAATAACGAATCACAACTTCCCTTTTTCCCAGCAACGTTTTTCACGCGAAGGCGCGAAGGCGCAAAGCCTGTGTTATTTGCGCCAAGCGTCAGGTATTTAAAGTGCGTTCAAAGGTTAGACTATAGATCACATGAACTGTGCAATACCCGCTATTCCGTATCGGCCGGTAACGGCTTTTGCAAACCGGCAATTTTGGCTAATTGCTTTTCAGGGCTATGTGGGAATAGCTTGTACAAAAAAGCATTCACATCTTTGCGCGTCTCATGTGCGCTTTCCTTCAAATGATTACCCAGCATATGCACCAATTCATTACCCGACAAATGCTGCCGATTTTTTTGATAGGCATTCCGAACCGCTTCTACCAATCCCCAATGGGTTTCAGTCATCTCAAGATTTTCGGCCTGAGCAATAGCGGCAGCGACTTCCATATTCCAATCTGCCCGATTGAGCAAATAACCCTCTTCATCGGTTTCAATGGTTTTACCATTCACTTCAAGAGCCATTTCAAAATTCTCCAGTGTTTAAGCAATGTGTAGTTATATTAATATCCCACACACCAAGATAAAAGAGCTAACAACAGACTTTACAATAAACCGTACTAATTATTAATCGCTATTGTTTTGATTAATTAGCCTTTTCCTTATTTTTCAAGTGTAGCCCATATATAAGGAATAGAATTATTTTAGCAGATTCTTTGTGATAAGCATCATTATTGATTTCAGTATTCAGGCAGGGCGCAATTGCAGCCACCAAAATAGGCTAAATTACTAAATGACTAACTAAATCATTAATATTGAATTATTAATAATTAATTATTAAGACGAGTAAAGCTCAAAGTTGTGCGGCAAACTATGATGGCTATTTTTAGAGTCGGAACCGTCAGTGTAAGGTATTGTGACGGGTATATTGTGGACACTGGAAAACAGAAAGTGATTAGGCAGACTGATTCGTTAGACTTGCCCCTAAATAAACGTAAGTCATTGAAAATATGATATACGATATTAAAAATCAAGGACTTAGCTTATTAAGGGACAAGTTTATTATTATTGATAATGAAAATACAACTTCGTATTTTGCCAAAATCAGCCGTTCTAATTTTGACTTGATTTACTTTGTCATGGTTGAATCATCGATGCCCCTGAAGGGAAAACAAGCATTGAACATCAGAACGTAATTAGCCGTACAGATGGTACTGCTTCAAAACGCATTAAATGCAAATCGAAGTCATTGGGGGATATAAAATTATGTACTCAAAATAAACACCTCATGCCCTTCTATCCTAATTCTTAGCTTGAAAAAGTGTTGGCAAGACTGCCTTCATAGAGCGATAAC
>JAYQWI020001482.1:0-12398 GCA_035871815.2 Candidatus Parabeggiatoa communis | reverse complement strand
TTATCGGGGTAAGATGGCCAGTTTGTTGTACTAAGGAATATCACTGTCGGCTCACGCAGAGCCGCAGAGCCGCAGAGAATGAGAGAAATTAAACAAACCGGCTTGAATTGCCTTTTGGGATTTATTTTTTTGGAACTTCCTTATCATTGTAGAGACGCGATGCTTCGCGTCTCTGTTTTTGGTAAAGACGGGAAGCCCTCTCGTCTTCTCGAAGCACATACGCGAAGCACATACGCGAAGCATCGCGTTTCACACGCGAAGCATCGCGCCTTTACAAAAACAGAGACGCGAAGCATCGCGTCTCTACTGGAAACAGGTTACGCCTGTATCACATCTCGCCCGTCTTTTAAGGCCTCTGTCCAAGCATTAATGAGGCTGGCACATTTGCGGAGATATTTACCATAACCCTCACTCCATTCTTCTAAACCTTGTATCAGGTTATCATTGGCCGGATCGCCCACCATCAATCTAACCTTAGTCAGCACTTGTTGTAAAAGAATGGTATCTAAGGCATCCCAACTGCTATTCAGATCAAGAAGTTGCAAATTTTCCAAGCAACGCTTTAAGGAATCCGCTGCGCGTAATGAAAACATAGCGTTTTTATACTTGAGCAGCGCATCAAGTTCCTCTATAGACATGATTTGTTTTTCCTCTAATTCGAGTTTTGCACGGTCTAATGTCGTTCTCGGTTCTAAAGTCAACTCAATGATAGAAGCCCGATCTAAAACGCGTGGTGATAACGATAAAGTCGTATGATCGTTATTAAGCGTCGCCACAAAACGCAGGGCAGGGGAAACAAACACTTTACTGCTAGTCGTATTGATGCCTCGGATACCTTTACCACCCAGTTCAATCATTCTCAGTTTATCTTGATCATCTGGATATTGTGAACGCACCAGAATATCGGCAAACCAATACTCTGGTTGGCTGAGATTAAATTCTTCAAAAATAATCAGATAAGTGCGCTTATCATTTTTTCGCCACGCTGATTCTGCTTTACATAAAAAACGAGTAAAATCAGTCGGTTCAAAGTCATTGCTGATAGGATTGACGTACCCCAGTAAGTCTTCACGACCACGCCAAGTGGAGCCAACTGGGACAATTATCTTGCGTTCATGATCTTCTACCAAGTCAATCGCTAAACTGCTTTTACCGACACCTGGACTGCCCGTTAGCAGAAGAATATTTTTTGTCAGCGAGACGGCCATCACGGCATCTAAAATTTCCTTGCTATAATTCGTTTTTATTTTTTCTTTGGCAGTTTCTTTTTCCAATAGCGGATAAATTGCTATCCCATTTTTTGGCTGTTTATTGGAAGAGGTGACGACTGAAGAAGCGGTTTTCTTAACTTCTAAGTTTTTAAGACCTTCAAAAGGACTTTTGGGTAGGGGAGTTGGTGTGGTACTCCTACTGGTGTAGGTTCGCACCATATTTTGTTGTAATTTCCCGGCATCTTCCCGTGCGGTTTCAAACCATTCATGCAAATGGGCATAGAAATGTTCAAACCGTTCGGCATCTTGAGGACTTTGCCAGTTAGGGTGAGGGTTGTGAGCTTGTTCTGCCGCTTTTTCAAACATATTTTCGACAGCAACGCGATTGACTTCTTTGAGATAAACCCCACCAATAATACTTTTGTAGTACACGGTTAAGATGTAGGGTTGTTGAAAGCGCGTCCAACCATCTGGATAGGGTTCTATTTTCCAGAGCGTTTTAAATTCATTGATTTTTTGTGGAGAAACATTACGCACCCTGTAGGCCCCAAAGACATAGTCTTTGGGTCTCGCGTTGATGTCACTGATACCACGCGGTTCTTGAAAACGTTTACCCCAAAACAGTAAAATCTGGTTATTCAAGACTTCAGGGTAGGGTTCCAGCAACCACCCGATGCCCAGATCATCAATTAAGCAATAGGGATTTTCTTCTTCAAAAATATGGATGTGGTAACAACGCGGATCGCCCTGTTGACAATAGTCGGTACGAAATTGTTGTTTTGCAGAACAATTCCAAGTTTCAGCATTTTTACAAATACTCCCATCCCAACCTCGACGGTGAGAATTAATCGTACAACCTAAAGCGTTACCAATAGTAATGAAACTCATAATATAATGGCTCCTGATTTTTTATAGCGTGTATGATTCAATAAAAAACGTTTCTAATGTTTAAAATTCTTGACTTTTCGTGCTCAATACCTTCGCCAATCATATAACCTATTGTTTTTTTAAACAAATAATTATATAAAATGTGTTTATTCAAACACTTAAAAATCTGAATTTCTATTTTAATCTCTTAACAAAATGTAGGCTTGTTGATAGTATTAATAAATTCAACTCTATAAATGCTTTAAGCTTACCAAAAAAGTGACATAGATTGTGTAGGGATTTACTTTATTTAAATTTCAACACCGATTTGAGGGATTTTGGCGATGCTCGCTGCGTTTTCCGTTTTTCAAGCGAAAATGGGTTGCCAATAATCAATTTCACATTTGAAGCTACGCTAAATACCGCTTTTGCGCGCAAAAATTTTGACGTGAAATGTAAAATGATTTAAAAATCAAGTGGTTATTAACAAAATCAAGTTGCTTATCACTATTTTGTTCACAAGGCGCGGTTGAAAAACAACACTAAATGAGTCTTGATCATAACAGTTCATAACATTTCAATAAATGTGATTAGCTTGATAACCCGACACATATCGAAAAGTGTTCAAACGGTAAACTGATTAATGAATTATGAATTTTATGTTCAAGTTTTTGTACGCAAAAACTTGAACATAGTAATAGAGAATTATAAATCGTTCAGATTGACTCTACTTTTTGTGGTGTTGGAGTAGGCTCAATAAATTTACAAAGTATTAATTTGCAATTGACAATGAATTTAAGGTAATATGAAGCTAAATTATTGATTTATAGTTATCTTTTTATCGTTAAGTTAATTTTTTATCGTCAAGTTAATTTAGAAATAATAACTGTACCCCTATCACATCAATATTTATTCGTGTAACTTGTCACCATAAGTCGGTTGCGCGTGAGTGTTTCCCTTATGTTTATAGTCAATAGCGAATTGTTAATTGTAAAAAGATTAATTGCAAAGAAAATGATTATAACCCGAATTTTTCATAAAATACGGTATTTTTTTATAACCGGTTGATTTATAAATAATATTAGAACTCAAAAAAAGGCTCAAAACGAGTTGAGCATGAGACTTTCATCTGTGAAAAACAACAAACTATCCACAGATTACCCTTTGCCATAAACTAAGCGGATTTGAGTTCGTTTATGCGAATAAGTTAATAGGTTATTAAAAGTGACTCTTTTTTTGTAAACTTTTAAAAAATCAGAGGGATAAGAAACAATGATTTTATGAATTGACTAATTTATAAATTATGTATACCATAAACATATTATAATATGCTTATACTCCAAGATACCATCGACCATTTTAAAGCAAATACCACACGTTTTTAGCTTTTGCTTATTTATTTTAGGCTAAAAATATAACTCTATATCATTGATTTCATAAGATTATTTAATTAAAAAATGACCCATTTTAATAAGGCTTTTTAAAAACCTGAAACAAATTTATGATATCTTTAAAATGCCTGAACTTGACAATCAAAAACATAACCTATTGAATTTAATATTAATTAACGGGAGAGTCCCTATTTAATCCGTTATTCAGACAAACGTAAAGGTATTAAAATCAATTTTTTTTACCAGGTTTAAATTGGAGCAAGTTAAAAAATACATAAGCTAGTGTCTCTATTGATTTGTAGGCACGACCAAACTTTTGTTTCTCTCTATCTCATTAAATATTTTGTTCGATAATCTGTTGGCCTGGCCTTTGATAATAAGATATCAAAGTTTTGATAGTTGATAACTGAGCATTGATAACTGATAATTGAAAGAGTACCGGAGGCTAACCGGGAATTAACGCGCGTGGACAAGAGGGCTTTGTTGCTGGAAACCGTTCTAATCGGAACAACCCGCTTGGTATGAAACGCGAACTGAACTGTGATGATTTTTGATCACAAATCAGGAAGCAATTGACGTGATATCACGTTCTCAATTCATTGACATAAAGAGGAAAAATATATGGCTGAATTATTTTCAGATGCTTGGATGAAAAGCTACAGGGACGAATGGAATAATGAGCCGGAAATCTCTGAGGCACTCGCTAAAATTAATTTTAGCTCCAATATTGGTTATGGATTTGCTGGTGAAGACACGCCCAGAGGTATTCTGGTTGTTGAAAATGGCAAGGCCACCGCAGCCGGCGCGTATAATGGAGAAGAGATGAACTGGGATTTACGTGCCAAGGAAGAGAGTTGGAAAAAGTGGCTTGATAAAGGCTTAGGCATGGCCAGCTTAGGAGCAGCTTACGTGAGTGGCAAGCTGAAATTCAAAACCGGCGATTATGGCGCTATGATTAAAGACCCACGCATGGCAGGGCCGTTTGTGAAAAGTTTTACCGTCATGGGACGGATAAAGGATTAGTTGAGCTTGGTATAGGTGTGGTTGACACCTGATTTTTTGAAGGGATTGTTATGTTTTTAAGCCATAACAATCCCTGTTTGTCAGATTTGATAAGTCGTACTCTCAATCGTTTATATGTAAAGCGAAAGTCGTTCAATGAATTGCTTTCGCTACAATTATCGTTTTTCAGATCATGATTTTCAGGTTGGATAGCCCTTTTTTGATATCTATAGTTTGTTCGATAATCTGTTGGCCTGATACATCACTCAATATCAAGAATATCAATGTTTTGATAACGGGCGTAGCTGACCTATTAATTGTTCATTCATTGAATATTGATAATTGATCATTGATATTGGACAATGCCATCGTTTTGAATTGAGAGCCTCTTGCAAAACCATTAAGTAGAAACAATAAAAAAATGAGAAGTTGATACGCCTTTCAGTCGTTGATTAGTGCTTACACGTCGGCGTTTTGCAAGTTCCTCTTATTTAATTTGTTTATTTAATATGTTTATTTAGCGTAGCACACCGAATGTTCATAATGAGTTACGCTTACTTCGTTTCAAAGTACTTGTTGAGATTAATATGTTAAAAAAAATTCTATCAATAACAGCCGCTATTGGCATGTTAACCTGCTATTGCTACGTGCGTGCAGCTGAGAATCAGATTTATCAAATACGGAGTCACGACCTTAGCCCCCCCGTGACTTTAAGCGGCGTTGTCGTTGCTGAAAAAGACGTCACCTTTACAGCCCAATTACCAGGAAGAGTAGAAATGGTTGCTGGTGAAGAAGGTGACAACTTTAAGGTAAAAACCATTTTAGTCGCATTGGATGATAGGCAATTGCTCGCAAAGCGCCGTTCCGCTTACGCAGAATGGATGAGGGCCGACGCAATACAACGTAATGCCAAGATCCAACTTGATCGTCAGTGGCGATCACCTGATTCTAACCAAACCCCGGGCGGAATGGGCCTGCCACATCTGTTTGATCAGTTTATTACTAAGCCATTTAGTGATTTACTTGGACAAACTGACAGTCGCTTTGATCGTCAAGCTCAAATTTATAATTCTAGCAGCAAGATGGAACAAGCACAGAGTGCTGTGTTGCAGGCCAAATCGCAGATTGAACAAATTGATGCCAAATTGCTTTACGCGCAAAGTCGAGCGCCGTTTAATGGCATCATTGTCCAAAAATGGGTAGAAATGGGTGATACCGTGATGATGGGGCAACGTCTATTGAAGTTTGCCACTGAAGAATTACAAATTGAAGTCAATGTGCCGGCCCGTTTAGTGCCCGGCTTAAAAGTGGGTAAACCCGTTTCTGCCAGCTTAGATGTGCTTGATGAAGCTGTGGTTGTGATAGTGGCACAAATTTTTCCCACCGCAGATGAGCAACGCCATACCGTTAAAGTCAAGTTTGATCTGCCTATAGATAGAGAGAGCGAACAGGGGCAATATGTTGGCCCAGGTCAATATGTTCAAGTCGATATACCCGATGTGAAAGCCGGTAAACAAGAATTACTTTTGATTCCCAAAAGTGCGGTCAAACAGCGTGGGAGTTTACCGAGGGTTTGTGTCCTAAATAATAACAAATATGAACGGCGTGTTGTGCGGCTGGGCCAAGAAATTAATCCAGGTATCATTACTGGAACAGACCCCCGTCTAGGTGATTTTGTGACTGTTCTTAGTGGCTTGACGGAAGGTGATCAAGTGGTACTTAACAAGCATTCTGTAAAAAGTCCTTGTTAGCAAAAGGCCTTTGCTATTTTTCAAAGCTCAATCTTTCAATTCTACATTTCTAAAACCGCATGACAGACCAATATTCTCCAATAGACAATCCGCCACAAGAATCTTTGGGTTTAGCAGGGAAGACAGCACAAACTTTTATTCATTCCCCCCTGTCACCTCTGTTCTTCTTCGCTATGTTATTTATGGGCATACTGGGCCTGTTTTTCACGCCCCGTCAGGAAGACCCACAAATCTCAGTGCCTATGGTGGATATTTTTGTTCAATATCCAGGCGCATCGGCCCAACAAGTCAGCAGTGTCGCCATTGATCCGCTGCAACGTATTATGAGTGAAATTCCGGCTGTTGAACATGTGTATTCAGCAGCGGAACGGGGACAGGGTATGGTGACCGTGCAATTTGAAGTGGGTGAGGAGTTAGAACACTCCGTTTTTAAAGTCCATGATAAATTGCAATCCAATATGGATAAGATCCCACCGGGTGTCTTACCGCCAATGGTGAAACCAAAAGGCATCGATGATGTGCCTGTGGTCACATTAACGTTATGGTCCGAAAATTTGGATGATGGTGCTTTACGCACACTCGCTTTAGATGTCATGCAACGCATCAAAGGCATTCCCAACACAGGACAAAGTTTTGTTGTAGGGGGACGTGCAGAGCAAGTCTTGATTGAAGTCAAGCCAGAAGTGCTTTCTGGTTTTGGCATCTCAATTGGACAAGTGGCCCAGACTATCAAAACGGCTAACAGCGAAACCAATGCGGGCATAGTGGAATCCGGTAATACCCATTTTATGGTGTACACCGGTAAATTTTTAACGAGTGCTGATGATGTTAAAAACTTGGTTGTCGGTACCTATAAAGGTGCGCCAGTTTATGTCCGCGATGTGGCTTCGGTTATTCAAGGCCCAGAGCGAGAACCTTATCAAATCGTTAACTATTTTTCAGGCCCTGCCTACGAAAAACATGATAGCTTTTGGCTCTCTCAAGAAGTAACCGTACCCAGTGTTGATGGTGCCCCTGCCGTTACCATTGCCGTTTCTAAAAAAATTGAGACCAATGGGGTTCAAGTCGCTCAAAATATTTTGTCTTATGTCGATACACTGAGAAAAACGCATGTTATCCCAGACAATGTGCATGTCGAAGTCACCCGCAATTATGGGCAAACCGCTAATGATAAAGTCAATAATTTAATTAAAAAATTATTCATTGCTACCTTTGCTGTAACAATATTGATTTTTTTCTTTTTAGGATGGCGTCCCTCTCTCGTCGTCACATTAGTGATCCCGGTAGTGATTTTGATTACCGTCTTTTCGGCTTGGATTTTAGGTTATACCATTGATCGCGTCAGCTTATTTGCCTTGATCTTTTCTATCGGTATTTTAGTTGATGATGCCATTGTCGTTATAGAAAATATCTATCGGCGTTGGTTATACCAAGGTGAAACCGATACCTATACTGCTATCGATGCTGTGCGCGAAGTCGGCAATCCCACCATTTTAGCCACTTTTACCGTCGTAGCCGCCTTATTGCCAATGGGATTTGTGTCCGGCATGATGGGCCCCTATATGGCACCGATTCCCGCATTAGGTTCCGTAGCCATGCTCTTCTCTTTGTTTGCAGCCTTTGTTTTCACACCTTGGTTTGCCATGCTTTTCAAACCCTCATTAGAGGCGCTACAAAAAGCAGAACATCGGGAACACAAAACCAATCAAAGATTGGAATGGATGTTTAGAAAAATTTTGCCCCCCCTATTTACAAATCGCATCCTTGGCTGGGGATTTTTGCTGACCCTGATATTCTCATTTTTTGCAGCCTGTTCAATGTTTTACTTTCAAAGCGTTGAAGTCAAAATGTTGCCACTGGACAAAAAGCCGGAATTTAATGTCTTTATTGATATGCCAGAAGGCACCGCTTTACCCGTGACCGCTAATTTGGCTTACCAAGTGGCCGAAAGATTGCGTGATCCAGAAAAATTTAAGGAAGTCATTGCCTTACAAACTTATGTCGGCACGTCACAACCCTTTGATTTCAATGGAATGGTGCGTCATTACTACTTAAGAAAACAACCTTGGCATGCCGATATTCATTTGCAACTTGAGAATAAAAAATGTGGTCTCAGTTTATGGGAACAAGAAACACGCGATTGCTACTTTGAACCCCATCGTAGCAGCCATGAAATTGCTGTCGCCGCAAGACAGGAATTAAAAGCACTATTGAAAGAACTCAACAGTCCAGCCAAAATTGCTGTCGTCGAAATGCCACCAGGCCCCCCAGTGTTGCAATCTATTGTCGCGGAAATTTATGGACCTGATGATGAGACGCGCCGTGAAGTGGCCAGCAAAATGACGGCAATCTTTGAACAAGCCTCCATTTTGGATGATGTTGATAATTACATGCCAGAACAGCATAATATTTGGCGCTTTGAAGTGGATACCGAAAAAGCGGTACGACGCGGTATTTCAGTGGATACCATCAACCAAAATTTAAAAATGGCCTTAGGCGGTTTCAAGCTAGGTGATATCAAACAAGGTAACGTGCTAGAACCGACTTACATTGTGATTCAAGTGCCTCTGACAGAACGTTCCCAATTAAGCCGCTTATACGACTTGCCGATTCCAACCCAAACGGGAGAGATAGTACCGCTCGCTGAATTAGGCAAATTTGTCGAAGGCAAGCAAGATCCCATTTATTACCAAAAAGACTTACGGCCAGTTGAATATGTCGTCGGTGAATCGGTGGGGATTTATGATGAAGAACAACAAGACTACCGTCTCAGCGCACCCATCTATGGTATGCTTGAAATTGAAAGTCTGTTAAAGGACTATGAAACCCCTGATGGCATCAATCTAGTCGATAAGGGTTGTATTGACTTATATTTCATAGGGTTCTGTGAACGATATATTAGTCCCCCTTCGGCCCTTGGAGAATCGGGTTTTGAATGGACAGGCGAATGGACAGTCACTTATGAAACCTTCCGAGATATGGGATTAGCGTTTGCGGCCGCCATGGTCTTAATTTATATCTTAGTCGTCTGGTTATTTGGTAACTTTATTGTACCTGCCATCATTATGGTACCGATTCCGCTAACCCTACTAGGCATTATTCCCGGTCATTGGTGGTTAGATGCCGAATTTACAGCCACCTCAATGATAGGTTGGATTGCTTTAGCCGGTATCATTGTGCGTAACTCCATTCTATTGGTAGATTACTCTATTCAGGAAATAGAACGGGGTAGCTCCATACAAGATGCCGTGATTCTGGCTTGTAAAACCCGTACTCGCCCCATCTTGATAACCGCCTTTGCTTTAGTAGCCGGCTCATTTGTCATCCTATTCGATCCCATTTTTCAAGGCATGGCCATCTCCTTGCTGTTTGGTGTGATGGTTTCCACCTTACTGACATTAATCGTCATTCCCTTGGGTTGTATCAGCATTGGGCCAAAAGCACTCTGTGCAAGCGGCACCGGGGAATCTTATGAGTATCTTGTTCCCACATCGGAAGAAGAAGCGCCACCTCCTCCGCCAGCACTACCCTTATGGTTACGTCTTTGGATGGCTATCATTGGTCTGATTTTTAGCGTTGTTAAAGTGATTATGGGGATTATTGGCGCAGTGAAGATGGTGTTTTATCTGATCCGCGCCGTCTTCATTTTGATTTTCAGTGCCTTCGGTAATTTAGGGCGGAAAATATCGTCTGAAATGCCCGGCAATGCTCGCAAAGCAACATCGTCGCCTCCCAGTAGTAGTCCGCCACCGGCAACACCCGCTGTGAGCCCAGCAACGACTCCAGAAACGACGGCACCGCCTAGTCAAGAAAGAGCGCCCGCTGAAGCCCCCGTGGTAACGACACCCAGTGCTGAAAAAGGTGTTGAAACCAGGAACGCACCGGAAGCACCGCGCACGGAAACGGCAGCCAGTGAACCGGCACCACAACCGTCAGCACCGCCCAGTGCCGAAGCAAAACAGGTTGAAGCACAAGCGGTTCCTGAAACAGCCGCTCGCACACCAGAACCGTCAATGGCTGCCGCACCAACAGCACCCCCGGTTGAAGAAAGCCAACCGTCTGAGATCATCACAACAGAGGCCGTTCCAAGTACGGAGCCCGCTACCAGTGATCCTACGCAGACCACCCCAAAAACCTCAAGGAAGAAGATGACCTCACGGCGCGGCATCCAACTCAAAACGGACTTAGTCACACAATATCAACAGGAAAGAGGTGACGATGACGAGGCCGATAAACCTAATGGAGATAAACCGACGGATAAATAAACTGTAGTATGAGTTAGCGTGTTATCTCGCTTTTCGTGAAATTCTTGTAGGGGCAATCCCTTGTGGTTGCCCCCTTTTTATGATTGATAATTGAGATTGATAATTGAATATGACAAAACGGGTAAGGAAGTTCCAAAAAAATAAATCCCAAAAGGCAATTCAAGCCGGTTTTTTTAATTTCTCTCATTCTCTGCGGCTCTGCGGCTCTGCGTGAGCCGACAGTTTGTTACAAATTATTTGTGTGCATAGAGTAGCCCTGCGGGATAATTTATTTTTTCTCGTCAAGACGCATCCGTCGTCTTTTTCCACACTTATCAGGAAGAAGGCTTATTTGTTTGGACGGCTATCGCTTCTGATGAAGAAGATGAAGCCGCGATCATCATTTCGCCTCTTTTAGTGGGCGATGAAGAAGCCAATAAAGTTTCTTCCAAAAAAATGAGCAAGGGGGCTATCAACCCCGTCATATTAAATGCCATTTTGATCGCTTGGTTAAAAACGCTGACAACAGCTTTACCCTCACGCGCCATTCTGGCCGGATTTATCAATTCAATGCCATCGGCAGATTGCTTGAAATCAGTAATACCAAAGGACAATCACTTGAGTTGAGTTATGACAGTGCTGGCCGATTGAGTACCGTCACCGAACCGGTTTCAGGTGTCTTTTTGACTTACGCTGGCAAATGCCGCTGGCCTCTTAGACACCGTCACCGATCCCTTGGGCAGACAAGCCCGCTTAACGTATGATGATCAACAAAACCTGATCAAAATCACCAACGCGGCCGGTCAAAGCACGACCTATACCTATGATCAACTCGGCCAAACCTTGACGGGAACCAATGCTGAAGGGCAGGTACTATTCCACAACACCTATAACAAGGATCGCCGTATCATTGAACAATCAGATGGCACCGAAGAATGGCGATACAATAAGAAATGGCAGCTGCTCTACAAGCCTTCTGGATTTAAGTATGTGACGGACCCCGGCACTGGCAAAATTATCAAAACCTGGGTCTACACTCGTTTAAATGGTACGCACACTTATCATTTTAATGACGATTGGAAAGTCATTAAATTCGATAAAGGCCTTAGATTTTCAAATGAGATTATCGAGTATCGTTATAATGAAAACGGCAAACGCAGCAGTGTCATAGATTCCAAGGGCAACACCACGGCTTATGAGTATGATGCCAATGGCAACTTGATCACCATCACAGATGCGACCGGTCAGAAAACGCGACTGACTTATGACGCTCACAACAACCTTAAGTCGGTGACTAATGCCTTGGGTAAGCAGATTCAATTGGATTATGACGACCACAACAACTTAATCCGCTTAATTGATCCGCTGGATAATAGCACGCGCTATACTTATAACAGCAATGGGCAAGTGTTAACAGAAACCCTACCGGGTGGGGGAACCACCACGTATGCCTACAAAAACGGTCGAGTAGTGCGTTTCACCAACCCGCAAGGCGTAAGCTACACTTTGGACTACGACGCCGCGGGCCGTTTAACCACCCTGACTGATGTCGAAGGCCACACCACAACACTCGCTTACGATGGCATGAATCGCATCGCCGAGGTGACCAATCCTTTAGGCCACAGTGTCAGCATGACTTATGACAGTCGTCATAACCTGCTCACGACTACCGATGCTTCTGGCAATATGACGCGCCGCAGTTATGATGCTCAGGGTCATTTGATTAGCCAAATCAATGCATTAGGCCAAGAAACCCGTTATGAATATGACGGTGAAGGTCGTTTGAAGCAAGTGATTGATGCATTAGGACGGGTCACATCGTTGGGTTATATCTCAAAGGGTTTAGGTAACGTGACAAATCCGTTAGGTCATACAAAACGGGTTGCTTATGATAAAGCAGGAAATATTGTAGAACATTATGAGATAACGACT
>JAYQWI020001481.1:0-2452 GCA_035871815.2 Candidatus Parabeggiatoa communis | reverse complement strand
TGCCACGGAAAAACACTTCGAGTTGAATCATTTTAACGGATCAGAACATTTTTTATAACTGATCACTTTTTTCTAAAATGAACTTATAAAATCCTAATAATTATGACGTATAACTGACTTGCAAGAAGGTATGATAACGAGCCGTGTTAATGGCGGTACTGGTGATGGTGGCAATATTTGCATTGTGGCTAAACAGTTTATCAAATCACCTGAAAGTTTAATCAGTTATTCATCAAAATTGGGTTTAGATGGTGAAATCAATATCAATTCCCCCACGGTGGATATGAATGGTTTTTTGGTGGTATTACCAGGCGGATTTGTGGAAGCACAATTGAGAAAATCTACAACCAAAGAAATTGAGAATCCCAGTACCTTCAAAATTGACTTGACTCGCCAGCGAACAGTGCCTTTTGTTAAAGTCATGAAGTTGAAATAATTGATAGGGGGAGATGGGCATTTATGTTTTTCATTTCCCCCTGTCTGAATGTATAACTAAAAGGATTGTTTATAATAAAGGATTAAATCTGAGTAGGGTTTCGATCTAATCCCTTCTTTTAAGCAATCCTTGTCGTTATTATCAGGAGAAACCCATTAAATCACAACTTTTACTCACAATTGTTTTATTAATCATCAGCTTATCCATCAACGCTGAAATCACCACCGACGGCAGCCTCGGCTCCCGCGCCCATTTACCGGGCCCCGATTATCAAATTGGGGCCGACTTAGGCCAACAACACGGTGGCAATCTTTTCCATAGTTTTCAAGAGTTTAACTTGAGTAGCCCTGAAAGTGCCACTTTTTCTGGCCCCAATAACGTCAGCAATGTGATTAGTCGCGTCACCGTTGGCAATCCCTCAAACATTGATGGGTTAATCCGCTCTACAATTCCTAATGCTGATATGTACTTCCTCAATCCTAATGGAATTATGTTTGGGCCAAATGCTCAATTGGATGTGCAAGGTTCTTTTCATGCCAGTACTGCTGATTATTTGCGCTTGGGAGAAAATGGACGTTTTGATGCGCGTAATCCGAGTGAGAGTATTTTGACCGTTGCCCCGATTACGGCGTTTGGCTTTCTAACGGATCCCCCAGCGACGATAACCACGCAAGATAGCACCTTGTCAGTGCTACCGATGAAAACCTTGTCGCTCATTGGTGGCGATTTACATCTGAATGGTACACTCCCAGTACAGTTTGATGATAATAATATTTACGCGACGTTTACGAACTCTCTCCTCCATACGGCCGGCGGTCAAATCAATCTGGCGGCTATGGGTTCGAGTGGAGAAGTTCTGGTGAATAAGCTTGACTTAACCCTGACAGGACGCGGTGGCGACATCACACTCAATAACACCTTAGTTGATACCAGTGGTTTGGGCAGTGGGAACCTCAAAGTTCGTGGCAATCGTTTATTGATGCAAGACAGTACGTTGCAAGCTAATACCTTGGGTGAGGTTAACGCTGGTATCATGGATATTCAACTAATGGAATCACTGCATGCCGACAGTACAGCATTTTTATTTACTGCCTTTGCCAGCAAAGCACTGGGAGGTGCTCATGCTGGAGTCATTGCCATCAAAGTGCCAGAGTTAACTTTAAACCATGTGGGCATACAAACGCACACACTGACGGAGGGTAACGCTGGTAATATTGAGGTAGATGTGACTCGGCTGAATCTCCTAGCGGGTGCCAATATTGCGGCGGCTTCATTTGGTTCGGGGAAAAGTGGAGAAATAGCTATCAAGGCTTCCGAATCGGTTTTACTGTCGGGTCATAGCGTTGGCAGTCATATACACAATGGCCAAATACTGACTGATATGCCCTCTTTTATTGACAACTCTGCGCTCGATACTTTAGGGAGTGGCGAAATTAACCTGACCACCCAACGGCTTGATTTGGTAGGCGGAATCATTAGCAGTGTGAGTTTTGGCAAAGGTAAGGCTGGTGATATCGTTATCCAAGCGGATAATATTAATATGACGGCGGGTGCCATAATGACGACGACAGCACTGGATACGGGATTGGCGGGTAACATTCAGTTGGAGGTGGAAGACACTTTATTCTTGTCGGGCCGACGTGCGGGCACTTTCATTGCACCAATTACAGGAACACGATTTGACAATAACCAAAGTAATATCACCAGTTTTTCCATGACAGGTTCAGGGGGGAAACTGGACTTGAGGGGTAAAACGATTCACTTAACCCAGGAAGCCTTTATTAGTGCCTCCTCAATAGGTCTGGCTGATAAGACGAGTCATATTAACTTGCAAGCTGAGAATCTGCACCTCATGGAAGGCGCACAAATCAATAGTAGTAACGGTTTTTATGGTGGTATGACTTTTTTTTTGGGAAATGGGCATGGGGGTGATATACGCATTCAGGCCAAACAGTTGATGTTAAGCGGTCAAAATCACAACTTTCAACCCACCGGCATTTTTAGCGACACGTATAA
>JAYQWI020001480.1:0-2437 GCA_035871815.2 Candidatus Parabeggiatoa communis | reverse complement strand
GGAATATCACGGCTATGCTCTGAGGCTTTCAAGCGCCGACAGACTTCATAACCATCCAAGTCCGGCATCATAATATCTAAGAGAATTAAATCAGGCAGTATTAACGCCACACTTTTAAGTGCAAGGGTACCATTGGGTGCCGGCCGCACTTCATAGCCATTATCGCTTAGAAGCTTAGTCAGCAGTCGCAAATTAGCCGGTGTATCGTCAACAACTAAGATATTTCCTGGCTTTTCCACAATTTTTTCATTCTCGCTCATTAATATTCACTTTTCTTTTTAAAGGGTATAAAGGGCGAACAAGTCGCTTTGAGTTTGACTTTCCGTTCAAACTTTAGTTTGAATTTTCGGCACCCTTCAAAGTAGTATCGAGGCAAAAATTTTTGTGCACAAAAATTTTTGCCTCGATAACAGTTTGTATGCATAAAATATGCATTGATTTTGGCATGACGGCAAAGATTTTGGCATGACTATTAGGATGTACATCGCAACGATCATCAATCAACAAAAAATCGGGGCTTTCAAACTGTAAACTACTTTGTTTTTGTCAATTTATGCAATAAAATCAGCATGATACATGTTAAGTAAAGCAATTATGATGAAGGGTGCCGAATTTTCGTTCAAACTTTAGTTTGAATTGCCCCTAACTTTACGAGGTTATATAAATGAAAAGATTCTTTTTTGGGTTCATTTTCGCCCTATCCCATCCCGCATTCGCCCTTTATGATTTTGCCGCGATTAACATCATACCCAACACCGATCAAATCTCGTTTTGTTTAGAGTATGATACGCGAAAAGTTGAAATGGCGGACAAGTGGTATATTGCTGATAACTTATATATTGCTACCGTTACCAAACCGGCCGGGGAAGTGCAATTCGTTGAACCCACCACTGATACGTTCAAAATGACACCCTGGCCTTCAAGTGGCAACGCGCCAGTATTTTCAAAATGGCATAGCAATTCAGAGCCAATCTGCTTAGGGCCTTTTGCTAAAGCGGCCCTTCAGGATATTTCAATCTACGCAGGGCTTGGAGATTCACTCCAAGATGTCATGCAACGAAATAGCCTGATCAAATTTTTCGATGGTTTTCCCAAACTGCCACCGGAAAAAGTTTGGACAGTGATGGTTTATTTGGTTGGCTCTGATTTAGAAGCCAAGCCAGATCACAAAGAGGGACATCATTGGGCCAGTAAAGACATTCTCGAAATGTTAGCAGGCACCACCTTACCCAATACAACCAGCAATCTCGTTATAACCACCGGTGGTTCAACTCGCAATGGCTGGAACACCGTCAAACGCGCTTTCATTCAAAACGGACAACAATATGTCTTAGAAGATTTAGGCCCTCAAAATATGTCAAACCCACAAATATTGAGTGAGTTTGTGATATGGGCTAAAACGGCATTTCCCGCGCAGCACTACGCACTGATTCTTTGGAATCATGGAGGCGGCACCCAAGGGTTTGGGCAAGATAGCTCATCGGCTGGTAACAAGAAGATCATGAGCTTTACCGAATTGCATCAAGCCTATCAAAGCATTCGTGAACAGATAGACAACCCGCTTGACATTGTGGTTTATGATGCTTGTCTGATGGCATCAATTGAAGTAGCTCAAATCACAGCAACGGTAGCTAACGCAATGGCGGGTTCTGCTGAATTGGAACCAGGGCATGGTATTGACTACGCACACATTTTGAGTCATGTCAGTCAAACTCCCCCAGCTAATGGCATTGATTTTGGTAAAGTCGTCAAAACGGGTTACATTCAACACACTAAAGACGAAAAAACGTTTGATAAGTCACAAATTACCTACAGCGTGTTTGATTTAACGCAAATGGTGTTATTTAGTGAGACTTTCAAAGATTTTGCGGTTGAATTTAAAAAGGTACTGAAAAAACTCGCCTTTCAAAACTATGAAACGCTAAGTCGTGGCATCATTCGTGCGCCCGGCTATCCTTTCAAACAAACGGGCAAATTACGCGCCTTAGACAGTAACAATATTCGCATTGACTTATATAGCATCCTGCAAACGGTTGGGCCAAGTTTTCCTAAATTTCAAACCTACGCTAAAGAGTTGCTGACGATTATTGACAAAATGGTAGTCGATTATGAAGGCAACATTGCTGACATTGATCCCAAAGCAGGGCGCGTCAGTCTGGATATTGGCAAAGAAAAATCTTATTTATCCAGCCTACCAGAAGCCTATACCCTGCTCAGTGAAGGCTTAGACTTTTATAACAGCCAAAAACGAAATGATTCATTTATTCCTGATAGTGAATTTGTGTGTCCAAGAGGGTTGACTTGTGCCTTTGCCCAATGGCTTGAATTGGATGCGGAACACATATTAGGGGTTGAGGCCTATTTTGGAGAAAAAAAGGCTGAGAGTTCAACGGTTTATTTGATTGATCCCGCTTTTTATCAGTATCGGGAATTGAGC
>JAYQWI020001479.1:0-3575 GCA_035871815.2 Candidatus Parabeggiatoa communis | reverse complement strand
AAGGGAGAATTGATCACTATGCAGATTGAAATACTTGATAAAAAAGGCTTGCGCGAATTTGGACTGATAATGGGCTGTTTTTTCGTAGGCCTGGTTGGGTTATTTTTTCCGTGGTTGTTCGGTTTAGCTTTTCCAGTCTGGCCGGGGATTATTGCCGTGGCGCTCTGGATACCTGCTTTACTGATACCGAATAGTTTAAAACCAATCTATCATGGCTGGATGTTTTTCGCTTTTGTACTCGGTTGGATAAACACCCGGCTTCTTCTCGCTATCGTGTTTTACGTCATGATTACCCCCATGGGTTTAATCATGCGTCTGTTTGGAAAAAATGCGATGAAAAACAGGCCCGATGTGTCTGAAAGCTACCGTAAATCAACGCCATCGCGTTCATCTCAACAAATGGAACAGCCTTTCTGATCACTTTGGTTTATCGCTACGCTAATCTCTTCCTATAGGAGTATTTTATGTTAGAGTTATTGAAAGATCTGTGGGCCTTTATGAAAGTCCGCAAAAAATTTTGGTTGGCACCGATTATTCTCGTGTTGTTGTTATTAGGTGGGCTGATTGTTTTAACGCAAGGTTCAGCCGTTGCACCGTTTATTTATACCCTTTTTTAAGAAATCATGAAGGGTGGGCAACAGCCCACCCGACTTATGATTAGCTCTTGATATCCTTGACTAAGTAGGTCACCATTTCTCCTTTACCCTTAACCTCAATAGGCCCACGTTCTTCCAAAGCAATCTTGTCTTTGATGCGTTTATAAGTGTTTTCAGATACTTGTATCTTGTTGGGAATACCTTGCGATTCCATGCGACTGGCAATATTGACGGTATCACCCCATAAATCATATATAAATTTTTTTTTGCCAATCACACCAGCGACAACCGGGCCGGTATGAATGCCAATGCGAATCTTGAAATTTTCTTGGTTTCTTTTATTCAAGGCTTCAATTTCTTCAAGCATTTCTATACCCATCCTAGTAACCACTTCAGCATGATCAGCACGCGGCGTAGGTACCCCGCCTACCAGCATATACGCATCTCCGATAGTTTTAATTTTTTCTAAACCATGCTTTTCAGTTAATTTATCAAAGGCTAAAAAAATTTGATTCAGCTTCTCCACTAACTCTGATGCCGTAATACCCGTTGATAATTCTGTAAACCCGACTAAATCCGAAAATAACACGGTGACTTCTGGAAAACTGTCAGCAATCGTGTGTTCCCCTTTTTTCAAGCGATCAGCAATCGCCTTTGGCAAAATATTGAGCAATAATCCTTCCGATTTTTCTTGTTCAATTTGTAACCTTTCGAGAAATGCCCGTTCCCGATCTCTAAGTCGTTTGCGTTCCAGTGAAGCCGAAATTTTGGCATTTAAAATCACTTGATTAAACGGTTTTTGTAAATAATCTTCTGCCCCCATTTCTATACAACGCACCACACTGTCAATTTCATCTAAAGCCGAAATCATAATCACTGGAATATGACTGATTTCTGGATCCGCTTTGATTTCTGCTAAAACTTCATAGCCGTTCATTTCAGGCATAATGATGTCAAGCAGGACTAAATCAAAATCTTGACTGCGAATCATTTCTAGCGCTTGATGACCCTGTTTAGCCGCTTGAACTTGAAATCCTTGTCTATTTAAACGGCGTGACAATAAATCGCGATTACTTTCCTTGTCATCGACCACTAACAGCGATGCCGGTTTATTATCTAAATCGACATCAGTAATCATCATGTTATACGGCTTATCGCTTGGTGCTAACCGCGATGAGTGTTGTTCAGGTAACTTGACGACTGAGGGGGTAGGCTTTGCATGTACCCCCGTTTCATTTGAATCGGTTGGTTTAGGTTCAGGTTTTTTTTGGGGCGATGATTCTGACTTTTTAGCATTTTTGGAAAAATAAGACAGATCACCAATTAAAGTGAGCAACCGTCGCGCAGAAGTGAGAATTTTCTTTAGATCGACACTGGCCTCAGGATGAACGTCTTCCTCGATATCTTCAAGCAACATCTCACCATAGCCAATAATCGCATTGATTGGTGTGCGTAAATCATGACGGATGGTAGAAGTCAAGGCTTCAAAGTCAATTTCACCATGGCGAGAAGTATCCTCAGAAAACAACTGCGTGATTAAAGTTGACAGTTGTTCACCGGCGGTCAGCATTTTATTGAGATCAGAAATAAATTCCTCAAAACTGTCTTCTTTGTCAGCATATTCTAAGAGCATCTCAGTATAAGCAATGATGGTGCTAGTGGGGGTTAATAAATCATGCCCCATATCCACCAATTCAAGGTTTCTACTGATATTGTTTCCTTCTCCTAGTGGGCCTGAACCGCCAGTTCCTAGAACACTCATAGTGAGTCTCTCAGCGTGGTATCTCTATTATCGTGCTAGCAAGGTTTGAATTTTGCTAAGCAAGCGAGGTAATTCTATGGGTTTAGTGTCATAATCATCACAGCCTGCTGCAAGTGCTTGTTCTCTATCTCCAGACATAGCATGAGCAGTCAAGGCAATGACGGGAATATTTTGAGTATCCTCTGCTCCCTTGATTTCTTTGGTCGCCGTCCAGCCATCTTTGACCGGCAAGCTCATGTCCATTAGAATCAAATCTGGCAGAGTACTATGCGCCATATCCACACCTTGTCCTCCATCTTTAGCAATCTCGACATCAAAGCCTTTACGTTTTAAACGTCTGGAAAGCATGTCTCGATTCATTTCATTGTCTTCCACCAGTAAAATTTTTGCCATTCTTATGCTCCTTCAGAACAAGTCAATACATACACACTGTATAATGAACAATAAATACTCATTCAAGCCAAACACGGGCTTGACTCCAATATAAATTGCATAAATGAGGCCATTTATTTTAGCTTATCATGCTTATGGTGTGTAAACGATTTTTTGATTTAATGCTTTTTAACAAAGTTCGGCGTGTAGTATACAATCTAAATGAAAAATTCAAAATTCAAAAAATAAAGGTTTACAAAAATAACGGTATTATCTTAAATTTAAATTCACCTTTCATAAGAATTGACTCTGATTTAACCAAAGCTTGTGCTATATAATGATCAATGAACAATTATCAGTGAACAATGAACAGTTATCAATACATTGATATTCTTAATATTTAGTGATCTCTAAGGCCAACGAGGTTTAGCTTCGTTAAACATTGACCTGAAAATGTGAGTTCGAGGTTCAAATTTTTGCGCGCAAAAACTTTATTTAGCTTCGCTGGCCTTCGGTTCACGCGCTTTGTTTCGCGAAACGAAACTTTAGCGTGAAATCCTGAAAAGGTGGAACCTGGGGAAAAGCAATATCAAAAAAGGCCTCAATCGCGAATGGGTTTTCAGGTAAATGTTTTTAAGAAACAATTTTGCTTTAAAATGTGTAACATGATGGCGCATATTAAAAAAGTATCAACCCTGAATATATGAATGAGACCCTTTATAAAAAATCTTAAAATTCATATCGTTATAGTTTTCAACACAAAAAGTTATACTCAAAAATTTTCCTGATTGTAACGGATTTTTTGCACCCTAAATAATGAGGCTTTTTTTTTATTTGAGAGGGCG
>JAYQWI020001478.1:0-2495 GCA_035871815.2 Candidatus Parabeggiatoa communis | reverse complement strand
GCTGGGAACCTCTGGGAATGGACGTGTTCTGAATACGAAAATCGGTATAACGGTAAGGAAATGCAATGTTTAAGCAAAGAACATGCCAATGATGATAGCCTTTTCGTTTTGCGCGGCGGCTCGTGGAGCAGCGGTGCCATCTGGGTGCGCTCAGCGTTCCGCAGCAGGGTTCGGCGGACTCTCCGTAACGCGAACCGCGGTGCGCGGCTCTCCAGAATATTGTAACTTTTTAGATTTTTTTTATTTTTGGGTATTTCCTTATTATTTTGCCACGGAAAAACACGGAAAAACACGGAAATATTCCGTGGCTTTTAATCATCCCAATTATTTAATGAGATTATCAATCAATCACAGATACCTTGGGATAGCTGAGTTTTAATTCGTTTATCCCCGTAATTCGTTGTACTCTGATTATAAAGCTTATGAAAAAAACAAAAAACGCTTCTTCTCAACAAGGGCATTTAATCAAACCAGCCGTCGTGGTTGATTTGAGAAAGTTACTCAACGAATCAAAGTTGTCTGAAAATGAGAAAGGGCTTATCAAAAGACGATTGATTGAAAGCCGACAGCCTTTTGGAGATGTGCTACAACGGCTAGTCAACCAAGCTAAACAAGAAACGGGCAGCCTTGATATGCCTGAATCACTCAAACAACTTGAAGAAAAGGAAGGCAAAGAAATCAGAAGTTTTGATTCCATTGCCAAAGTGCTGTCACAGGAATTTCCACAATTGCTCCAATTCATCTTAGATGAATACCAAGTTGAAGCGGAAAAAACCAAGGCCTTGATTGGAAAGGAATTTATTGCTGTTAAACGCATTGCTGATGTCATTTTTGAGGCCAAAGATAAAAAAGGCGGTGAAGTCATTATTCATCTGGAATTTGAGAGTCAGTATAAATCAGATGAACAAATGGACAAACGGAAATTAGAATATCGCCATCTGATGGAAATGGATGACGATTACCAAGGGAAAGTGGTGCTGTGCAACGTTTTCTATCTTCGAGGCTCGCCAGAAGATAAGGATATGATTGAAGATCGAACTGTCAAGCTGCCGACTTCTGATCCGAGATATTCAGGTGAATTGAAATACAAAGCTTATCACTTAAGTCTGATGACGATTGAAACGATGCTCAAGCGAAAACTGCCCTTTTTGCTCCCGTTTTTCGTCCAATCTGAGTTAAGAAGCCTCGACAAAGCTTCGACAAGCAAAACAATGGGCTTGACGGTTTCACTTAAAAAGCAAATTGACGAACATGAAGCGGAACTCAGTCAAATGATTGATGGGCTTACGGCCGAACAAATGGAAAGTTTGCGAACCAGTGTTGAATATTTATGGAAAAAATCCTATAGTGATAAGGTGTTCAACAAATCGACTTTACTGAAGCTTATGAGAGAACAACTGAATTTCCGACAAAGAGACATTGAATTGGGTAAAACAGAAAGAGCTGCACAAGAAATGAGTGTACTCCAAAGGCTGTTACAGGATGGTAAAATCAACCAAGAACAACTGGAATATTTTCTCAATTACATGAAAGAAGAAGATGAGAAAAGACAACAGACGGACTCTGCCAATCTTAATCAACACTGATCATTGGGGTATTTCCTTATTTATTTTTTCAACACAGAGATCACAGAGGAACACAGAGTGGCACAGAGATTTGATCACTCTGTGAAACTCTCTGGTACTCTGTGATCGGAGTAAAGCGTTTTTTACGCAACCCCCTTAACCTTCATCCATTTTGCCATGACAAAAAACACTTCTTCTCAATTTATGGTTCAGTACTTACTACCCCAATCCGATCAATCCCCTGATCCGCTGTACTATAGTTTTTCAGTTATCAGTTACCAAAACCTTGAGGTTCAGTATGTTCAAGGCCAATAGATTTATCTGACAAACTATATATTATAATATCAACTATCACTAACAACAGGATAAAAAACAATGTTATTAAAAACCCCGAAACAATTAGCCACATTATTAATACTACCGGCCACGGTTTTCGCGGGCCCATTAGATTCACCCGCCCCTCCCACCGATCCAGGGAGTGCGATGTACAGCCTTGACGATATCTGTAATCGCCTCACCACAGGCGCGGCGGCTACGCCAACGCCCTTTAACCTACCGCCCAGCGGCCCGACAGATATCGGCTGTTCCTTAAACGACATCATGAACCGCGCCCCCGTTAAAGACAATACCAACGGTGCCCAGCCCAGTGAGGTGATCAGCGGAAAACAATACTGGGGCTTGACAGACAGTCAGTGGGGCTTACAAACCGGTACACAACCCAATCACGGTGCCATCGTTTACACCCCAAGCACCACCGATCAACCCATTGCCACAGGTTATCATAACGGATCGATAATCAAAGGCCTCCCCAATTTACGCCCAGAAAATATCAAACAAGGGGTAACGATATTAGGGGTAACAGGAACCTATACTGCCCCAGCAACCCCAGCGCCAGCACCCGCTACCCCGTCTACCGGCACTTTTCGTGAC
>JAYQWI020001477.1:0-3178 GCA_035871815.2 Candidatus Parabeggiatoa communis | reverse complement strand
TTTTTCCGCACTTTTATCTCCAAAATAGTGGACAAGCGGGCGGATAGAAATATGCCCAAATTCACGGAACGTGCCGCCCGCTTACCCACCCTACCTGGCTAGGAATGATGCTTTTTTTCCCTAACATCAGGTGGTAAATGTTTATTTTTCTTATATGTGAAGGTTAAGATAATTCCAAGTATCGATATAAAAAAAACAATAACAGAAAACAAAATAATCTGTTGAGCTTTTTCTTTGCCCATCGGTTTTGGTTTAATTGTAGCTTCTACACCAGGAATACCACTATCAATAAATATGACAGAGCTTCCTGCTCCATGTTCTGCACGGTACATCTTAATGCTTCCGTAAAGAAAAAAAACTATACTAGCTAAACAGAAAAATATAAAAAATACCCTAATTAAAACTCTCATTTTAGTGTTCCCCTACTCAAAAAATAATAAACTGAAAAATTTTCTTGCTGTAAAAAAAATGGATAAAAGTCCAAAGCTCCACCACGCTTTGAACTCCAAAATACCATCACAGAAAAAATTAACAGCAAGAACAATGTTATCAATCGCTAACTGACAGTTTTTTATCAACTTTTTCACGTTCATCTGGATGCATTCGCCATTCATCAGAATCCACAGAGTCACGGATCATTTTCACGTCTCGTAATGGAATTACAGTTGGAGGTGGTGGCTCTGTTCTTGTAAATACCATAGTTTCATTACTGTATCCAATAAGAGGATTGTTAGGATCAACACGAACAGGAACTTCTTTAGGAAAGAATTCATCAAATAACTTCTCTATTACTACTCCTGTTACCGAAGCCGCAATTGTTGCGCCAACCCTCACTAAGATAGTGTACATTAGAGGAGCAGCAGCGCATGAGTTTAACAATAATGTGGTACTTATAACAAATACTAGCAGAATTTTGCGGTAGTTCACAATGATCTCTCTCCATAAATTTTCGCTACAAACATTGTAGATAAGAAGTAAATCAACATACACATAAAAGAAACTAAGAGAGCCATTATATAATGAACAATTAACTTTGACTTATCCATAAAAAAAGCATAAGAATAGGGACTTGAAAATGGAATGCAATCAGCGTATTCAAAGTACGATTGGACAGAAAGATATATCATAAACAAGATAAATGGTATACCCATTGATGCGATGGGACACATAAGGCCATTACCTCGTAAAAAGAAACCACATAATATACAAAAGCTTCCTGACATAAAAATATAGGCAGAAAATCCTACTAGTGTAGGCACTAACAACATAGTCATGGATAGTTCATGGTAAATAGTAACGACTATTATCCAAATTACAGATAATGATAAAAGAAATAAAGCCTGATATACAAGGAACAGTATGCGAACTACGGCAAGCTCCATAGGTGAAATCATAGAAAATCTTAACCATAATGTTTGACTTACAGAAAAAGACTTGAAAGTAGGGATAAGAATAGTAGGAGTTACATAGAATAAAATCAAAACCCAAGCGTTAGAATAATATTCACGTAATACTTGTGTTAGAGCTTTGGTTGGAGAATAATCTTTATATAACCCTAATTCTACTCCAAAGTATGAAATATCGTTTCCATTCCAAGATAGAGGTATTGTTGTTAAGCCAATAAAAAAGCCTAATGCAACTAACATCCAAACTTGTGCTGTATAAGAAGAATTTAGTCTAGATCGCACTACTATTAAAATACTCTTCAAATTCATCCTTATGCTCTCCTGTGAATCACAAAAGTATGTTCCTGGAAACTCCTATCAGCCAGAGTCCTTCCAAGAACGGAAAATATTGCTGAAGGAGATAAATTTTTTAAGTGCTTTTTTTCGCCACTATCCATTTGGCTTATAATGTCAAAATATTGAGCATGATCAGGTTTAAGTTTTCCTTCTTCAAGTGTATAAACCGTTTGGGAAAATTTGTAAATTTCATCAAGACGATGAGAAATCCAAATAATGGATAAATTCGTTTTATGTATTAATTGCTCTATATAGTGAAGAAAGAAACTTCGACAATGAGAATCCATTCCTTCTGTTGGTTCATCCACAATTAAAAGCTTGGGTTGTTTAACAAGAGCGAGCATAGCCATGACTTTTTGCCGTTGTCCTTTTGACAAATGTTCCACAGCAGTTTTTTTGAAATTTTCTATGTTCAACCCATTATAAATATCAACTGCTTTATCATTTATTTCTGTGGAAAAAGACAAAAAAATATTTATTAGGGATTCTACAGTTAGATTATAAGGTAACCCTAATAAATCTTGCTCATATCCTGGATCACCAATATAAGCGACTTCTGGATAATGCAATATCCATGATACTGGTTTTCCCATAAGCGAAACTTGCCCTTCTTTTGGACAATGTATACCTGTAAGTATTTTTGCAAGAGTTGATTTACCAGAACCATTGTCACCAATTATACCTATTCGATCACCATGATTAATTTCCAAATTAATATTCTCTAAAAGCCATTTTTGAGAATCATATTTGAAGTAAACATTTTCAATAGACACTAATGGAGAATTTTTTTTCATCTTTAGATTTGACTATAGCAAGTACAGCGAGCGTAGGGTAGGCTTCGTTACATGAAACACACCGTAAATCGTTCGATTAGTAAAAAAATGATTATCATAGATTGTTTGTTGTACATCTTGGCATCATAATAGGATGACTTTGAACTTCTTTTTTCCTTCTCTACAAATTATCATAGCAAATTACAAAGTTTGTTGGACAAAGTAGTTTTTGTGTTGGTAAAACATTACGTAAATTAGTGCAAGTCAAATATAACAATTGGGGTCAGAGTAAAATTAATTCCCCCGAAACACATAATAGCATTTCTCAGTCAACCAAATCACTTTACTGAATGCTCTTATGCAAACGACGCAACCAACTTGGCTATCATATCAATAGAGTGAGCAACATAAGCCAACTCACACAGCTATTTATAACAATTACCCCCTTTAGTTAAAGCATGAATACAACGAACACTCACCTTTGAGGCACGAAGCCCACTTAGCGATAATTTCCCTAAGTCACCAAATAGCCAAACTCAACGCCAGCTATCGCAAAGATTGTATCCCGTGAGTTGTGCAGAGGCAATAATATCTTTCAGCACGGTTAAACTAAGCCACATAAGTTGCCATAGATGACTCGTCAAAACGGTACGTGAGATTTTC
>JAYQWI020001476.1:0-5617 GCA_035871815.2 Candidatus Parabeggiatoa communis | reverse complement strand
AGAAGATAACAGTGAGGACTTTGTTTTATATGAGGCGCATGACAAGTTAGTATCTGAGTTGAACAACTTATTTAAGACTAAGTGTGATATTTCTAAAGATGTAACACTTAACCAGATACTTGGTATATTCTCCAATAATCTAAATCACATCGTCATTGATAGTTCTGAATTGGAGCAAATTATACATATATGCAAAAACGTATTTAGCATAACTCCCAAGCGATTTTTCAATGAAGAAGGGCTTAAGAAAATCAGAATAGCTTCTCATGCAAATAACACTGAATGTCGGATATATTTTGAACGAGATAAAGTAGACACCAATCCAACCATGCATGACATATTGCAAGCCTTGATGTGTGTGTTTGCAGCTTGCTCACATATTAAGGATATTGACTTCAGGAGTATGATCCGTCATGGTGCTGAAAACAGTCAAAACGCCCTGTTAGACAAGTTTGTGCAAAGAGCTGTCAGTGCTCGCGCCAATGTTGATGCTATGTTTGATCGTGTGGATAACGAGAACTTGTACATTGATGAATTTTTTACTTACTTTACACCAAAAGTCGTTTTCTCTATCGAAAAGGTAAACGATCTATCGTTCAGATCACCCCAACTAAAAAATAAGGTTTATGTGACATTCCGGCTAGACTTGTTTGAGGCTTTACCTGAAGTCACCTTGATGAGAGTTCTTCATAATACGACGAATTCCATAGTGTGCCTTAGTGCAACGAGCGGCTTCAAACATAGTTATAGTGGCAACTACTGTCGTCCTGTCATGCAAAAATATGGTTCTGATACCAGAGATAATCTTGGTTATTCCTCAATTTATCGCACAAATGATGACGCTGAAAAACTCCAGCAATTACGTGAATCACGAGAAGAGGCACGAAATGTCAATATCAAAGAGTTTGTGAACACCGAAAAAAACCAGATAACTGACGCACATAATGAAAGAGACTTCTCGGCTTGTTACTCTTCTTGGTTAAAATCCCTACGTCCATATTTCAAAAGTACTAACCCATACCATATTGATGCATTTAAACGTCAAATTGAGGCGATGCTTTTAGCCGCTTATGATAAGAAGAATACGTTGATATTGTCGTTAAGCAAAGAGTTTAAACGAGTTATAAAAGATTTCTTTCAGACTAAGGCGGGTAAAGAAATAAATGAATTAAAGATTATTGATGAGGATAACCAAAAAATTTTTGAGATAAAGCCATTTGATAATGGAATCACACTCAGAGTAATTTTATTTGATGCTAAACTTGCGAAAGTTCTAAATATTGAAGAGTATTTAAAGCTTCACAATACTGATACTAAAATCGCTTTCATTTCCGCATACAAAAGTGCGGGTACTGGTTTGAATTTGTTTACTCACTATGAGAATGAAGGAATTGATGAGGACTTTGAACGTTTGGTTTTAGTGAATGGGCCTTTTTACTCAAAAATTAAAACCAACAAAAGTGATCTCAATAGCATTGAGAACTATGTCCTATTACTTAAGCATTATGCGGATGAAAAAAAATCTAAACAGCTTAAAGAATTTGAAGTTAACTTGGTCAACGGCAATCATTACAATATCCTGATGCAAGAACACGCTATGTCTCTTCTTAAGGACATAATGCAGGCTATTGGTCGAATTGAACGCCGTGACACTTATATGGATACAGAAATATTTTTGCCAAGTGACACCATAGACGATATGGCATTGCAACTTTCAAGACTCAAAAGGGAAGGAAACGATTTAGTTTTCCAAAGCATGTCGTTATTGAATCACAAGTTGACAGAATACTGCCTAAACAAAGTGCGTGAGCATTCCTTCAAAAGTGATGATGAACGTGAGCAATTCTCATCTACAGTCGCCGAGACTGGACAGGCTATTGATAGCTTTTTTAAAGAACATTTAAAAGGCAAACGTTTAAATGAAGCGCGACAAGGAGATCAATCAGCCGTAGCTCTAAACGAAGCACTACGCTCTTATGATTGTATTATAGAACCACAGAAGTATGTGGAGAAATTATTAGCATTGCCGGAGATTAAGGCCGATCCATTTTTTCAGTATGTGATTTCAAATTTCTATCTGCACTTGGAAGGCAATTTAAAGGGGATTACTCTTTGCACTAAAGACAGTGACAGGAAAATTCTTACCGATTTGGCAGATGGAGACAAAAGATATCAACCATATAACTGGATTTTGCCGACTTACCACAAATCGATTCGCCATGAATGCAGCACATCTACTAATGTACTCCACTCTATTTTTCGTCTCGAAAAAGAGCTATCTAAAGAATATTTGCCTCACCCCGAAATGTTACCTCTTTTCAAAGGCAATATAGGGGAATATATGTTTGCAGAATGTCTTAAATTAATGAACCTTAAGCCTTTGACAGTCAATGAGATGTTTAATCAACTAGAACCAATGGTATACGAGCTATTTGATTTCTATATACTGACTGGCAATAAAGTTTTTTGTGTTGATGTCAAAAACTGGTCTGCGTCTTTTGACAAAGAACAGCTTGCTTTAGAAACACATGAGAAGGCATTGAGAAAAAGAGAAACCTTAATTCAGGTGGCTCGTGAAAAAAGTCTCAATGCAGAATTTATTTATGTTAATACTCATCAGGACAGGAATGCGATTAATCATAAACAAGAGTTTGGTGAAGAGGCTGCAATTCACTATATGAACCTGTTTAAAGTCATTACACAATACGAAGATGTGAATAGTAAAGATCCGAAATGCAAGAGTACATTGAAAGATAGGTTAAACATTAACACTTCACTAATTAATCTTTTAAGAGGCTTTTGAATGGATAATTATCAACTAGTCAAACCCTTTAATGGTGTTGCTGCGCGAACAAATATGCTTAAGCTTACTGATAAGCCGGAGCAACTGATATCAAAGCTTATAACCGGAAACGGTGGTATTGGAATGGTAACTTACTCTTGCAAAGAGGTTACCCGACAGAAAGGTGAGTCTGCGGAAGATTATTATCGTCGAGTAGACTCTGAAATTAAAGCAGCGATAAGGGCACAGCTTGGACTTAAAGCCTCTGAGCAGGTTAAATATGATCGGCTGGTGATAAAATCACGAACTGTCATGTTCTTTTTTATTGCTGAATACAGTTGTTCATGCGAGCAATTGTTGGAAGATGCCAAAAGCTATGGTTTTGAGTTGGAGCAGGTGGCTCAAACAATTTTGTCATTGAGGCTTAAACTTGTTTATCTCAATGATGCCGCATCAAACTATAATATAGCACCAACGCTATATAACTCTGATTTGTATGTGGGCGCAATGGAAACCAAAAAGTTCAAAGATGGCGACTCATTGGTTGAAGCGTTAAGGATAAAATTATATTTCTCAAAGCAGAATGAAATAGCCTTATCTCTTCAGAAAAAGGCTTTCAAATGCTCGCTTGAAAATACATTTATTGCTGAGAGCGAGGACAGTAGCCTACTGTTTCACCAAGGCAGTAAAACATTGAGGGTAAAAGAAACTCTTGATGCAGTAAGTGATGCGAAAAGACCTTTTATGGCGTACTCATTAGCAGAAAAAGACGAAACTGATATTAAATCTGCTTATAAAAACTGTACCAACTATCACCTAACTCTTTCTTTGAATAAACTGAAGGCTGTTCTATCTGATGCTAGCGTTGTATTCAAACCCATTCAGTTCAAAGCTGATTACATTCTTGATGAGTTTATCGAGTCAAATGATGAATATAGCAATGCTCTGGTTATCATTGATGCTTTTTCAAGTTATAAGTCGGATGACTGGCGAAAAAAATTCAGAGAACATTTGAAGCAAACATTTGGAGCCAAGTGTGTCATAGATGTTAAGGATGCACCAAAGCCAGAACAGTTCAAAACAGAAGCTATTAGTTATCTGGTTGTCAACGAAGAAAAAAAGAAAAATGGTAGCAGTATCATTAGAACTGATACTGGTGTTCCTTTAAATAGTTTTTTTAAAGCATTAGGCTTGCATCTAAAGAGCAACGGTGAGACTAGCTTTGATTACTACACTTCCGTGAAAATACACCGTTTTATGGAAAAACGACCTAGTGTTACGCAAGGCGTAAACATTGATAGTGTTATAAAGACAAAGACACAAAAGGATGACAATGGGAATAAACTACCCTCAGTTACTGTTCTCAAAGAACTGGAAAAGAATAAGACAAAGAAAATAAAAACAGAGCTTTGGTTGAAGGAGCAGGTTTTTCACCACAATGCCGTTGAGGGGATAAGCCTGCCATGCTCAGATATTGTTCTTTTCTTTGTGCGTAAAACCAAAGACAAGCAAGCTTATATTTCTGTTTTAGACGTTACGACGAGCAGCAATGGCTTAAAGATAAACAATCAGGTACGGTACGAAACGACTGATGATAGCCGTTTTAACTTTACTTATAATTATCTAAAGAGTGCTTTCCCATTAAGCAATCGCTCATGTTTTGACGCAATGTATAATGGGGGATTTTATATTTACGACAAGAGCCATAAAAAACTGCTTGTTTCATACACCAGTGATCGGGTGCCTAAAGTGATTGGAAACGCCGCCTTCGATAATGTAGAAAAAAGCAGGGAGCCAAACGGAGTCAACCGAAAGCGTCCTCCTGAAAAGTGTGTACTACCATATTACATCAACCCTACGATGAACAAACAGTTGCATCATGTTTTCTTGGAAGATTGCGGGCAAGAAGGGGTTAGGTACTTTGTATCAAAAGCAGGCCAACCAAATGACCCTATAGATAAGCAGAACAAGACACAAAACATCCTGGTATTTAATGAAGATGGAAGCAACGCATTTCCGCTTAAAGAAGAATTAACCCTACTATTCCTTAAAAGTTTTACCTTTGACATACTCAACAACAATGATGTGTCAAAAAAGTCAATTTTACAAAAGGTGGCGGAGCTATACATAGAAAATTAGCAAATGTAGCCTAGTTATATATAGCAAGCGTAGGGCGTGGGTGGGTAGAACAAAGCGAGCGTAGTATGGGTAACGTGTAGAAATCGCGAAACTCATTATAAAGTCGGGCAATACGTTTGACAAATTATTGTTTTTGCACCCAAAGCCCTAACTTCCAAGCGGTTGCGGGTACACACTCTCCAATCTTCCTAAATCGCCTCTAAAAAAAGCCCTGTTTTTCTTATGGCCCTCCAGCAAATACAACGCTCCCATCAATGGCTACAACGGACACCCAAAAAATTCCACCCTTCCCATAAAACAGACTATTCTTGTTAAATATTGCCACCACAAGCTTTATATCAGCCTGTCAGTACAATTCAAATTGGGTAACGCAGTCAATCAGCTCATCAGGGGCCATAGTTCAATCATGGTTTTGAGCAATCCCTATTGAAAGAATTCGCTAGGGCCCTCGAAAGGGCCCCAGGGCCTCGTCAAAATCCGATATAAGTTATTGAAGTTATTGATTAAAGAACGATATACTAAAATTATTTTAAATATAAAAAAAACAGTCACTTCTAATTTATGCTTCCTATATCGTCGGACTGGACACTAAAATAATCAAAAAGTTAACCTCAACTTTGACGGGGCCCTGAAAGGCCCCTTAATTAATAATGGTTAAATGTTATCCAAACAATGCTATAATAATCTGCTAAGTCT
>JAYQWI020001475.1:0-5608 GCA_035871815.2 Candidatus Parabeggiatoa communis | reverse complement strand
CAAAGAAGACATCGCATGAAAAGCGCGATAGAAATAGTTAGAGCCATCAATTAAAATTAAATCATTATTAGTCATTGCTAATATTATCCAACAATTGAAAATGAAAAATTGTAAATTAGAAATGAAGAAATGACTAATTATTAATGATATAACCGCTGAAAAGTAAGTGAATAATGAGGTTAAAAGGCCTCAAAAAGCAGCACAAAAATTGGAGATAAGAGGGGGGCTGGTTGGCTGGTTGGCTGAAGTAAGCGAAGCTAATTTGGTACGCCCAATCAATTGCGGTTCGTTGGGAAGTTCCATCTACATGATGCCAACCGGCCAATGGGCCAAAAAAGATAAATAAATTACTGACACCATTACGTTCTGATGAATAATCATAACGTTCAGCTTTACCAGGTTCGGCTTTCATTAAGTTGACATATCTCCTTTATTTGTTGTTTGTGAGAGCAATCCATACACTAAGGCCGGATGTGTCTGAACCATAGGTTTTTTATACACCTCAAGCACATCTTCCATATCACAGACAAATTCGGCATTAGCTTCTTTTGGAATACACCATTCGTCCTGAAGCCAAGGTTTAATCTGGTTTTTTTTACACCTGACGCACCGTTTCGTGAGAAACACTATCTACATATTCCAATTCAAGCATTTGGTCAGCCAACAAACGCTTTTGGACAACGAGCTCGTACTGATGGTGGTTCACTACAGGCCAAAGCAATTAGATGTGCTGGATGGAAGCCATCTAAGGTTTTATTTCTTATTTTAGTTTGTTTTGCACGATTTAATGCCGCTTATAACCCTTCTTCATCTAAATCCTTTCTAAAATGCAATCCTTGTAGTTATTGTGCCACACCTTGTCTATATTTTTTCCAGTGTTGTTTATAAGCAGATTCATCTAAGAGAGTAACATCATCTGTTAGTGTGCTTTCACCATCGTTATCATCATCCAGTCCGGTGCCAAACAAAACACCACCAATATCGGTGAGAATATAGCGGTTATGCAGTTCATTTTTGGGCCATTGTAGCAATTTGAGGGGTGGCAATTCAGCAGATAAATTTTTTGGCAGCTTTTCATCACACTTGCTTTTTAAATACGACTCTTCTAAATCATCGTTGGAATGATATTCTAAGCGGTGAATGGATATACCACTGCATCGACTCGCGATTAACTTTAAAAATTCTGCTAATGGGCGATAATACCGTTTTTTTTGTGGAGAAAAATGCGGATCAACAAAAATAATTTCTTTACTGAATTGTAATAGCGTTTTAACACAATAGGCCATTTTAGAGGCCTTTCGCTCAATTCTAATACTTCTGTCAACTTGCATCAGTGGCTCATTAGCATCAAAATAATCGTCAAACGTTAAAACATAAGGATGGTCAGTTGGATTGTCAGTCGAAATAATGGCCCGAAAACAACATTTTTCATGGGCATTAATAGCATTGCTAAACCAATCTGATTCTGTATCCCATTGATTATAAATGCGTTTTATAAATATATTTCTGATAAGCAATGCCTCTATACGTTTTTTCTCGCCTTGCGAACAGTTTCCAAGTGATTCATATACGGCCTTTTTCCATTTTTTAGGAAATTTGGAGATTAATCTACCCTCTGACATCCCAAACTTTTCAATGAGATAACGAAAATCTTGCCAATTCTTGAATAACTTAGGATCAAGCGCATATTCATACAACATTAAAACAGCTCCTCTGCCCGTTCTTCAAAAAATCCTTTGGGCCAAAAATCAATAAACTCACCGGTTTCGTCAACTCGCAATGGCGATAACTTCATACCCTCATCCTGTTGTTCAACATAAATCACGGAAATTTGTTCAGGTTGCAATTTCAATTCTTCAGTGGGTAATTCATTATCATTGGTTTCCCGAATACGGCGCAATAGCCTCAGCAGTAAATTTTCGCTGTGGGTTTCCAACATAAAAATCATATCTGTTTTGTTAATTTGGCTAATAAAAATATCGCCTAGCGCAACTTGAATTGCCGGATGAATATGTAATTCAGGTTGTTCAATGGCGACAATATATTCAAAAATTTCGGTGCTAGTCGTGTCTAATGCCGCGACGACAACGGGCAAGAGTTGAGAAATTCCAACGCCAATATCTTGCGGTAGCACTTCTAGCCCCTTGTTTTTTTCAACCAAGACGAGACGATGGTGAAAAGGCAGTCCCTGCACTAACTCAAAAGCGTAGACATCCAATGTGTAGTTGTCAAAAATTTCTACATATCTATTCATCTGCAATCGGTAGCCTGTATTAAGGCGGTTATCCTCTGCCATCCATTGACTCACTTCTTCCAGAAAAGTGTGATCCTTGCGATATAAAGTATTCCACGCTGCCATGCCATTTGCCCAACTGGCTTCATCAGGTGATAAAGTGGGATCAAAATTTCTGGGGGGAATTTTGCGAATTGGGCCAACATAGCGAAATTGGCGCAGCATATTCCTGAGCATTTCACCTGGGCCAACGGTGACTTGACTGAGTAAATATTCAGAGTATATTCTGCCCTCTTCTCCAAAAATTGAAGCCAATTCTGTTTCTATTATTTCAAAAGATTTTCCCCATTTTGGTAAAGCGCCAAAATTTAAGGCGGCTACTTTAACCCACCCATCAATTATTTGATTATGTTCCTCTATGTATTTTTCTATATCATAAGAAAAGAAAGAGAGTACTAAAGGATGGTTTAGCTTGCCTTGAAGTGAGTGATTTTGACCCTCTTCAGATGTGATGATTTTGGCTATATCAATGCCATTAATGCCCACTTCATAAGCCGTTAAAACCACTTGTTGTGAAGGTTCATGCCATTTTAGGGTTAATTTAATCCATGCGGTTTCTATGGTTTCGCTGAGATTGATTTCCAAATATTGATCTGAATATTCGGGTAAATCGACGTTGGATAAATCAAAGTCAAATTGCATCACTATCGGCAAATTTAAGTTATACTGGTAAACGAGATTTTTGAATCCCCCTAAATTAATGACTTCGCCACCGTAAAGGGTACGATCAGCATTGAGGTTGTTGCGTTCTAAGATTTCGCGTGTGTAGTGAATAGCTTGAATAATTGTGCTTTTGCCGGCACTGTTGGGGCCAAATAATAGGGTAATCGGTTTCAGTTCTATCCGAACGGGATCACGGATGCCTTTGAAATTTTGTAGCGTAATGGCAGTTAGCGACATTGAGTCGTCTCCTTAAAATGTATTTTTGGAGTAGTGACATCCAAAGCTAAAGCTTTGGACTCCATCACTACTGTTTATAGTACTACCTATTTTGGGTTAATGATCGCAATAAATCTTCTCCTTGTTGTTCAGATTGCTCTAGGTGAGCGCGAAAAATGTCAACGTTTTGCATGATTTTGGCAAATTTTTCTTGTAGCGCAAGGGGGGGCAATGAAATTTTCAGTCCTTTAAAAGTACCAATCTTTAAAGCAGGATTCTCCAAAGACTGTTTCATCATTTCATTTTTGAGTAAAAATAAATGACTATTTAAATAAATTGTGTTAATAGCTTGATTATCTCGCGTTATTTCACTTAATTTTCTGACTTCCCATCCTTTTGGATTACTAACGGGATCACCAAACATCTCTAAAAACACCGAGCGTTGAAATGCCTCGGAAAGTTTGATAGCTTCTTGTCGCTTGTTTTGGATAACATTAGCTTTGTCAAGAATTTTGGTCATATTGGGTTGGATAGTCATCATATTTTTCGGTACTTATAACATGCCCTCTAATTCTTTTAAATCTTCTTGAATTTCTGCCTCAATCTTTTTCATTCTAGCTAAAATTTCCAACGGTGGTTCAAAAACCATTTCTTCATAGACTCTCTCCTTATAGCGATTGTTCGATAAATTATATTTATTATCTCGAATTTCTTGTATTGGCACATAAAACGCTTTAGCGGTGCGATCTGTGTCTTGCTTGATATTTTTGGCTTTCCAATGCTGTAATACGTCAGGCAAATCATTGGCTTTGACTGGCACTCGTTTATTATCTAATGAAAAACCATCTGCTTGTACATCGTAAAAAAAAACGTTGTCCATATAATCGTCATATTCATGACGTTTAATAAAAATCAAAAGAGCCGAAGACACAGCCGTATAAGGCTGAAACACACCAGATGGCAAGGAAATGACCGCTGCTAATTGGTTTTCTTCTACCAACAATTGCCGGAGTGCGGTATGCGCCTTGCTAGAGGCAAATAACACACTATTAGGCACAATCGTCGCAGCCCTTCCTCCCGGTTTTAACAGGTTTAAAATCCGTGCGATAAAAAGCAATTCAGGTTTTTTTGTTCTCACCTTACCAATCGGTGACGCATGAACTGCCTCGTTGTTAAAACGACTTTCTAAAGGTGGGGTAGCTAAGATCAGATCAAAATAATGATTTGACAATTCTGGAAAATTGTCATAAAAATCATTGTTCAATAAGTCTTGATAATAAAGGTTAGGTGTCTTGATACCATGCAACATCAAATTGATAGCGGCAAGGCGTAACATGGTGCTATCAAAATCAAAGCCGTGTAGCCTGTTATTTTGAATAGGATCAGGATACGGTTTACGCGACACGCTTTGATAAGACTTTTCATCCTCATCAGACTCAACACCCTTCTCCAATACGATATTGTTTTCCTGTATATATTGCAGAACACAGACCAAAAAACCACCGGTGCCACAAACCGGATCGCCAATGATTTCAGGGGGTTGCGGATCGAGCATCTCAACCATTAAACGGACAATATGACGTGGGGTGCGAAATTGGCCCTTCATGCCAGCGGTTGTCAATTTAGAGAGGAGATACTCGTATAATTCGCCGGCGGATTCATTATCCATTAAGGGCAATTGATCAATAGTATTGACGACTGATTTCAGCACCTGCGGATTGTCAATCTTCAATTGAACGTTTGCCATATACTTGCCCACATTGCCGCCTATCATCTCAAAATGGGGGAATCGCTCATCGCGCACAACTTTTAGCATGTCATCGCCATTAAGATTTTTAAAGTGGGACCAACGTATGGTTTGCTGTTTTGGCGTAAACAGGGTTGGTTTCAAAGCCTCGCCAGTGAGATCAAGCTGACGCGCTAACATCAGGAAGGCAATTTGCTCAATGAAGGTGAGCGGATCGAGAGGACTTGTCCAAAGATGCTCCCAAATATTGTCAATTTGGCTGCGTAAAGTTTCCGTTAACATGATAGTTTTCTTCAAAAAAATGGCCTATTTTGGTTCCCAATGGAATGGGCAATCCCTTGCGTGGCCCTTTGCGGTAAAATACCGGTTAATTAGAGACGCGATGCCTCGCGTCTCAATGGTTCGCGTTTTCGTAGAGACGCGATGCTTCGCGTCTCAATGGTTCTCTGGCTTATAACTAAATAGTATAAGGTTTTGTAGAGACGCGATGCTTCGCGTCTTTGTTTTTATAACGCGATGCCTCGCGTCTGTGTTTTTGTAGAAACGCGATGCCTCGTGTCTGTTTTTTTATAACGCGATGCCTCGCGTCTGTGTTTTTGTAGAAACGCGATCCATCACTAGAGACGCGAAGCATCGCGTCTCTACAATGGAAATAATCCCTTCTCCTTTTTCACGCAAAAGTTTTTGCG
>JAYQWI020001474.1:0-3126 GCA_035871815.2 Candidatus Parabeggiatoa communis | reverse complement strand
TTAACTGACGGTATCAGAATCAATATAAAAAGCCATATCATGGCAAAACGGCGCATCTGGCATACGTGCCTTACTGTCATAACGATCTCGACTAAAAAATACCGTGTTTGAGAGTGAATAACGCTCTTAGTAAGAAGAAGGCAGCACAATAATAGCCTGAAAATACTTATGTCTATTTCTCAATATTTGTATAGCGCCTTCGTTTAGGTTTTGCCAGTTTCCCCCCCCAAATATTAAAACATTTTCTGCTTGAATGAGTTCAGCAGCATCATGGTAGCTTTTTAATTCGGTGTATTGAACGCCAATAATGGAACGCAAAAATTTTAATGTGCCATAGCGAATCAAGGCATCTCCCCAATTACCCTGATTAGGTATGTCATAATGCTTGGCCTTACCATTTTCAGCCGTGATCACATTCAGAAGTTATCACTTCTTCATGTTAGCATATCCAAAAATTATTCTCGTTTAGGTGTGCTTTGGCTTTTTGTAGCCCACTATTCCCCTGTTTTGATAGGCAGACAAAAACGGCTACCCACCCTAACCGGCTTGAATTGGCATTTGGGATAATTATTGGGGGGAGGCTCCCTAACGGATTGAAATTATTGACATCCATTATTTTGTAGGGACTAGTATTGATCATTAATAAGTCATTTTTTAAATCCTTTCGTTATAAACAATCCTTGTCGTTATTATTTCTTATAAACAATCCTTGTCGTTTTGCCTTATTGAATTTACGGAGAGTATAATGAATTGAGTTCATCCCCTTATTTTTGATTTGATGAAAAAAGATCATCGTAAAGGCTGTCAAGAATGTTCGCAAAGGGATGTTTTTAGAGAAAGGGGAGAGCGAAAAGGGGAAAGGAAATTTTGAAATGAGGGTTTCTGTTCAATTACTTTAAAAAAATGAACGAAAGTACAGTTATATGCAAAAATCGTTTTTAATCATTGGCGCTGGCCCGGCCGGACTAACGGCCGCACACGAATTACTGAAATACAATAAAAAGCCCATCGTGTTAGAGCAATGTCAGCACGTTGGAGGAATTTCTCGTACAGAAATTGATAAGGGCTACCGCTTTGATATTGGGGGCCATCGTTTTTATACCAAAAACAAAGAAATCAATAAGTTATGGCACGATATGCTAGGCCCCGAGTTTTGCGCTGTGAAACGTTTATCGCGTATTTACTATAATCAGCACTACTTTCACTATCCACTCAAGCTGGGTAATACCCTTAAAAATTTGGGTATTGTCGAAAGTGCGCGGATACTGATCAGCTATTTTTTGGTCAAATTATGGCCCTGCCATGAAGAAACCACATTTGAACACTGGGTGACAAATCGCTTTGGCCGTCGCCTTTATGACACTTTTTTTAAAGTCTACACTGAAAAAGTGTGGGGTATTCCCTGTGATCAAATTCAGGCAGAATGGGCAGCACAACGCATCAAAGGATTATCGTTTAAATCAATTCTGATGAACGTGCTGGGTAATGCTGTACAGAACGCACATACGCTGATTGATGAATTTCATTATCCGAGATTGGGGCCGGGCATGATGTGGGAAGCCTTTCAAACTCAAATTCAGCAATCGGGAGGCCAAGTCTGGCTTGGTACGCGAGCCGAACGCATACAACATGAAGCGCATAGAATCAAGCATGTTATCGCCCATAAGGGTACAGAAACGATTGAATTGCCGGTAGAACAACTCATTTCCACTTTGCCTATCAGTGTATTAATTAAACAACTTGATCCTGCACCACCCTTTGAAGTCTTGCAAGCCGCTCATGGACTTAAATACAGGGCATTTGTTCTCGTTGGATTAATTCTTGACAAAGCCGATATTTTTCCTGACAACTGGATTTACATTCACGAACCGTCTGTCAAAGTGGGCCGGATTCAAAACTTTAAAAATTGGAGTGCCGATATGGTAGCGGATCCCAATAAAACCAGTTTGGGAATGGAATATTTTTGTGATGAAGGCGATGAAATCTGGACGCAGTCAGACGAAAAACTGATTGCTTTAGCAACCCAAGAAGTCTGTCAACTTGGTTTTATCTGCACTGACAAAATAGAAGCGGGTTATGTGATTAGGCAGCCCAAGGCTTATCCCGTTTACGATGCAGAGTACCGCCAACATTTACAAGTGATTCAAGATTTTTTAACACCGTTTGAAAATATCCAAACGATTGGTCGCAATGGGATGCACCGCTACAATAATATGGATCATTCAATGCTGATGGGCCTGTTAGCCGCTAGAAATATCATGGGCGAAAAAAACGACTTGTGGCGGGAAAATACCGATCAGGCTTACTATGAGGAAATTGAGAAATAATTTTCTTCTTAATTCTGATATGCTAATACTCAATGTTCAAGTTTTTTTTAACCATAACTACAAGGATTTGATATAAAAAAGGATAAAACGTTTGAATTTGCAATTAATTTGACTTAGGACTCGCGCAAAAATAACCTCTATGAAATTATGAATTAAAGCTTTTTAATTTAATTACATAATAAAAATTATTGTTCAACTTATTTTTGCGCGAGTACTTAGGAATGCTCATGAAATAATTTCCGTATGGTAAATTATGAATAGAATAAAAAAGTGGATATTAACCAGCTTGATGCTGGTAACACTGTTTGCAGTTTCTTTAGCTGTTCTTTATTATAACAGACATGATGCCTTTGTTTATGTTTCTCTGTTATGGTTTTTTGCTTGTATTGTTGTCATGTTTATCTCAAAGCCTACTGTACAACTATGGGCTTTATATACGGGTACCGCCATTTTGACATTTGGCTTTTGTGAAGCGTATTTAGCCGGTTGGTTTTCAAAAAAAACACCAGAATTGATTGAGTTTTCAGTTTCTAATTCTGCTTACTTTCAGGCTCATAATATTTTAGGATATGTCCCTAAAAAGGATATTCAGGTAATTGCACAAAAATCTTATGCGAATGAATTACTGTACAATGTTCAATATACCATAGATAAAAATGGTTTAAGGCTTGGTTTTAATCAGAGTAAAAAACCACCGATGAATTCCGTCTTATTCTTTGGTGGCTCATTTACCTTTGGAGAAGGGGTCAATGATAACGAAACCATGCCCTACCGTTTTGAGGAAAAAGGGATATTCAAA
>JAYQWI020001473.1:0-9882 GCA_035871815.2 Candidatus Parabeggiatoa communis | reverse complement strand
GTATGGAGGAAAAATGAAATCTTTGATATTCACCACTATAGGTGGACTGGCGCTTTTCACGGCCTATTCTATTAGCGCGGCAGAAATGTCAACTGAGGTACCGCTTGAATTGAAAAACCCCGCCCATACTTCGCCTTGGCAACGCTATCGCACGCGCAAATGGAAACCAAGTCACGATTGGAAAGACTTCAGCAATTTGAGACATGACATCCCCTCACCCATCTCTCAACCTCAAGTCGTTGAAACCCCCATCCAAGGTGATCCTGAAAAGGGCAAAAAGTTAGCAGCAGAGCGTAAACGGGGGGGAAGTTGTTATACCTGTCACATTATGCCAGATGCCAAATTGCCTGGTAACATTGGTTTTGATTTGTCCGTCATCGGATTATGGGGCCGTTCTGATGAACGTCTGTATAATTATATTTATGACGCACGGCAGTTTAATCCCAATACCATCATGCCCCCTTGGGGAGCGCATCAGGTTTATACCCCTACCGAAGTTAAGGACATCGTGGCTTATTTAAAAACCTTGACAAAATACAAAGGGATTGATGACAAGAACAATCCCGCCAAGCGCACAGTGCCAGTTGAAACCCGTGATAACTTGGATCCCTTTGAAAATTCCGCTATGGATGCCAAGGATTCAGGGGAAGAACTGTTTGTGACACCGGGCCCTAACGCTCAATCTTGCCAATCTTGCCACGCAAAAGCTGTCGAAAAACAATTCACCACTTGGGCCGCCACCATGCCCAAATTTGAAACCCGTTTAAACAAAATCATCGGCATAGAAGAGTTCATCACGCGCCATGCACGGGCCACCACAGGTGCTGAATATTTGGCCCAATCTGAAGAAAATCTGGCCCTCGCCATTTATCTACGCTATCTCGCCAATGGACAAGCGATTAGCATTGACGCAAGTGATGCGAACACACAGGCCGCCATCGAGCGGGGAAAGGCCTTGATGCAGCGCAAAATTGGGCAAATGAATTTTGCCTGTATGGACTGTCATCAGCGCAACGCCAATCGCTGGATACGTGGCCAGTATCTTGCCGAGCCAAGGGGCACTTACGCCCACTTTCCCACTTACCGCACCAGTCGCGGCGCGATCTGGGATATTCGCAAACGTTTTCAATGGTGTAACGTCTCAATTCGCGCGAATGAATTGCCACCCGATGCGCCAGAATATGGGGATATAGAAATTTACTTAGCGACACTGAATGAAGGTGAGAAATTAAGTGTGCCAGGGATTCGGCATTAAAGACATCAGTTATCAGTGAACCGTTATCAATTGGAATGGTATTAAGTTGGTAAATTTAAGGCTTAGGATAGAACACTGATTTAATTAACAATCATAATGATTGATAATTGATGTGATGTGAGAATTGAATCAGCGTTCTATTCTTTCTACAAATAACAAGATTGATAGTTGAAGTGATGTGAGAATTGAATCAGAAATTTGGTAGAAGAGTTTTAAAGAGAGCATTCGTGCGTGCTGTAAGGAAAAACAGGCGAGTATCAATATTATATAACGACAAGGATTGTTTATAATAAAGGATAAGGATAAGTACCGCGCATTTGATGAGTTCATCATTCTCAACCTCATTTATCGATGAAATTTTCCGTTTATTTGATCGAAGCACAATCTAATCCTTTATTATAAACAATCCTTGTTTAGCTTTGTATATGAGTTCTTTAGTTGGAAAAATGCAAGTAGAACAAGCTAATACAGGGGCAGTTCAAACCAATTTGACAATTCCGGTTATTGAGTCATTACAGATTATTTGTCCACCTCCAAAAATTCAAAATAAATTTGTGCAAAAAGTTCATCAATCTTATACCTTAAAAGATGAGTCGAAAGATTTACTTGAAACTGCCAAACACGTCGTAGAACTTGCTATAGAGCAATCTTAAGAAGTGGCAATGGCATTGCTTAACAACTATTAATCATTATTAAAAAAAGGTTATTATATGAAACCTAAAAAACTCAATGACATAACCTTTGATCATAAGTACTGAAAATTTATGCTTCAGTACTTAAAATCAGTTTTCTGACAGCTTATTTGCTCACGGTTCGCGCTAAGATACTAAGTCTTAAGCATAATGACTTTGCTCCTTTGCGCCGCAGCGAAAAGCGTGATATTAAAAATTAAGAATACACGATGTGTTTTATTTACCGTTATTTCCTCAAAACACGCCCTGACTTGCGAGAAAAACAAGATGCTAAAACTTCAGCGTTTAACAACTTTAGATAACGATTTTTGGTCACAATTAGAACATTTGTTGGCGTGGGATACGATATCTGATGATACGGTGACGCAAACTGTACGCAATATTTTGCAAAATGTGCGTCGTCATGGTGATACCGCTTTGCTTGATTACACACGTCAATTTGATCGTCGAACAGTACAAAATCCCCAAGAACTGATTGTTTCAAATGAACGTTTGCAACAAGCTTTGATGGGGTTAGACAAAACTCAACGCCACGCTTTGGAACAAGCGGCTGAGCGTATTCGTCGTTATCACGAACACCAAAAACAAGGCTCTTGGCAATATACTGAAGCTGATGGCACGATGTTAGGGCAACAAGTCACACCGCTTTCTAAAGTCGGTTTATACGTGCCCGGTGGCAAAGCCGCTTATCCTTCTTCGGTGCTGATGAATGCGTTACCAGCGAAAGTGGCTGGCGTGGATGACATTATTATGGTGGTGCCAACCCCTGATAATGTTCTCAATGAGATGGTGTTAGCGGCGGCAGCGATTGCGGGTGTCCATCAGGTATTGAGTATCGGGGGAGCGCAGGCGATTGCGGCACTGGCCTACGGCACAAAGACGGTGCCCAAAGTTGATAAAATCGTGGGGCCGGGCAATATTTATGTGGCTACCGCTAAGAGCATGGTATTTGGTACAGTCGGCATAGATATGATTGCGGGGCCTTCGGAAATTCTGGTGATTTGTGATGGGCAAACTGATCCTGATTGGATTGCGATGGATTTATTTTCGCAAGCAGAACATGATGAAGATGCCCGTGCGATTTTAATCAGTCCTGATGTCCGCTTTTTGGACACGGTGCAAGACAGCATGAATCGCTTAATTGAACAAATGCCACGCGCCGAGATTATTCGCACTTCATTAACCCAGCAGGGGGCATTAATACAAGTAAAGGATTTAGACGAAGCCATTGAAGTGGCGAATTTTATTGCGCCGGAACATCTTGAATTGTCTATTGAAGAACCTCAAGCGTATGTCTCGAAAGTCCGTCATGCTGGGGCGATTTTTATGGGGCGTTATACTGCTGAGGCTTTAGGTGATTATTGTGCTGGCCCGAATCATGTTTTGCCTACTTCGCGCACGGCGCGATTTTCGTCACCGTTAGGCGTATATGATTTTCAAAAACGCTCCTCACTGATTATGTGTTCGGAAGAGGGGGCAGGTACCTTGGGCCAAACGGCTTCGATTCTCGCGCATGGAGAAGGTTTGCAGGCTCATGCACGATCTGCGGAATATCGGATTAGATAGTCGTATAACTATTCATGGCATTATTTTCTCACGCTAAGCCGCTAAGCCGCTAAGCTAACTATAATAACTTGGCACCGAAGCGCCTTTGCGTCTTTGCGTGATCTTAAAAAAACATCATTATGAACAAATCGAACAATAATTGGATACGTCCAGAAATCCAACAACTCACGGCCTATCACGTTCCTGAACCGAGTGATGCCATCAAATTAGATGCCATGGAAAATCCCTATCAGTGGGATACGGCACGGGTTGAAGAATGGCTTAACGTTTTACGTGGTTCAGCCCTAAACCGTTATCCTGATCCAGCTGCGCGTGAAGTCAAAGAACAATTACGCACTGTGATGCAGATTCCCGACAACATGGACATCATTCTCGGCAATGGTTCCGATGAATTAATCCAAATGTTAGCCTTAACTTTAAATGGAGAAGGGCGAATATTGCTGGCTCCAGAACCCAGCTTTGTGATGTATCGCTTAATCGCGCAAGTTGTCGGTATGCAGTATATCGGCGTGCCTTTGCAAGCCGATAATTTCACATTAGATATGTTTGCCATGCTGGAAGCGATTGAAACTTATCAACCGGCATTGGTATTTTTAGCCTATCCCAATAATCCCAGCGGTAATGCGTTCGATGTTTTCGATATAGAAGCGATCATAGAAACGGCACCAGGGCTTGTGGTGATTGACGAAGCTTACGCGCCATTTACCGATGACACCTTTATGCCGCGCTTAAGTGAATATCCTAATTTACTGGTAATGCGTACCGTCTCCAAATTGGGATTAGCAGGCCTACGATTGGGCTTATTGGCAGGCTCACACACTTGGTTAGAACAGATTGAAAAAACACGTTTACCTTATAATATCAATGTGTTAACGCAACTGAGTGCCGTATTTGCTTTACAACAATACAGCGTGTTAGAAAAACAAACACAGCAAATCAGGGCTGATAGGGAAAATTTACTGGAAAACCTGAACGCCATCAAAGGTGTGCAAACTTGGACGAGTCAAACCAATTTCATTTTATTTCGCGTCGCAAAAGCGCAAAGCGTTTTTGATGAATTAAAAAATCAAGGTGTTTTGATTAAATGCTTGCATGGAAGTCATCCCATGTTAGACAACTGTTTACGGGTGACGGTGGGTAGGCCCGAAGAAAATCAAGCGTTTTTGCAAGCTTTGACACAGATTGTGTAATGGTTTCTATTATAACGACAAGGATTATTTATAAGAAAGGATAAGATTGTGACAATCTGTGAGATCATGATAACGATCATAAATCAAAACAATGCCAAACATCGTAAGTGTCACTTTTCAGCGAAGGTTCACAAGATTCACATAACGAACTCAATCAGGCTATAATTTAATCCTTTCTTATAAACAATCCTTGTAGTTATATCTTGTAGTTATATCCGCATCGAATAAATAATCCTTGTAGTTATATCCGATAACCAAGTAAGGAAAAATAGCCATGAGATCAGAAGAACCGACAGCTTTGCAAAAAAAAATCGGATTAACAATATTTTTTTGTCTGAATCAGGATTTTCAGAAGATTTTACCTCGCCGAGCGGCGTTACTGCGTTTATGATTTAGACGGGTTTTTAATCTGATCAATCCTTAAATCCATGTCATCCGCTTCAAATTGATTTGGTTTTAATCCTGTCAATCCTTAAATCCGTGTCATCTTATAAAAAAGTTATATCATTAAGGGAACTTAAATGAAATTGCTACGAATTTATGCCGATACATCGACTATCGGGGGTTGTTTTGATGAAGAATTTGCCCAAGATTCTTTACGATTGATTGAAGCACTCCGAAAAAAACAATTTGTATTGCTACTCAGTCAAATTGTTATCAAAGAATTAGAACCTGCACCAGAGCGAGTTCGTCATTTACTCACCACTTTGCCAACAACTCACATTGAACGTGTTGAAATAACAAATGAAATTATTGAACTTCGTAATGCCTACATGGCTGCCTCAATTTTAGGGCCACGTTGGCTAGATGATGCAACCCATGTTGCGGCGGCTACGGTTGCGAGAGCTGATGCCATTGTATCTTGGAATTTCAAGCATATCGTTAGACTCGACAAAATGAAAGCCTATAATCGCGTTAATTTGTTACAGGGCTACGGTATTTTAACCATTATTTCACCAACAGAGGTATTTTTTGATGACAAACCCAATTAAAAAATATTTTGACTGCCTGGCTTACAAACAAGCAGTCCAACTGAAGATCTATTCAGAAATTAACCATTTGACACCCGCCGAAGAAATGGCCTATTTTCAAAAAGGAGTCGCAACAAGTTCTTTAGCACAATGGTGGAAGTCAATTGAACCGCAAAGTCATCAGATTGTTTTCAGCTATTCTCACATTCCAGAAGACAAAAATACCGAATCAAGCGAACGTAGGGTGGGTTTTGCTTCGCTTTAACCACCATAAGCATAAGCATTTTTGATCTTTTTTGTCCTGTACATGGAGAAATTTGTTTAATTTTATTCTGAAACGAAATAATTTTTCGGCGCGAGATCAAATTCTATTTTTTGCGCGCAAAAACTTTTGCGTGAAAAGCGTTTTTCGATTGTATGAGTACAACCACCCCTCCTTTAAAAGGATTTAGGGGGAGGTGATTAGGATTTATTTAAATTTAATCGAAAAATGCGATAATTGGATACATTCCCAAAAAAAGGGTCATTATCAATCTGCACCGAAGTAAAATAACAGGTATTCCAATCGGCCGAAAAATGAATTGGGACGAAAATCGGGCCTTAAAAATTTGGAGGCTTTGACGGGGATTAGGGGCTTTATTTTTTTATTTTTTTTATTAATATCAATAAGTTATGAAATGTGATGGGTGTGAGGTTATGATGCTTTTCCTTGAAGGCCCTACTTGATAAAAATAATATCAATCACATCAATCATAGTTCAAAAACTATTGGTATGGTTTCCACACTATTTTAATAAATATTGCTAAAGTAATGATATGAAAGCACTTGATATTTTTAATATTAATGACAGACAACGTCTCAATGGAATAAAACAAAGTAAGGGAGAAATATATGACTGAACGCACTGCCACCATCCAACGCAATACCCTTGAAACCCAAATTGAGGTTAAAATCAATCTGGATGGTACTGGCAAATCGCATTTTGACACGGGCGTACCGTTTCTTGAACACATGCTAGATCAAGTGGCGCGACATGGTGTCATTGATTTAGAGATTATCGCGAAAGGCGATTTACATATCGACGCGCATCATACGGTAGAAGATATTGGGATTACTTTAGGGCAAGCTTTTACTAAAGCACTGGGCAATAAAAAAGGGATTTACCGCTATGGGCATGCTTATGTGCCCTTGGATGAAAGCCTGTCACGAGTCGTCATTGATTTTTCTGGGCGAGCGGGGTTAACATTTCAGGTCGATTTTCCACGCGCCCTGATTGGGGAATTTGATGTGGATTTGTGCCATGAATTTTTTCAAGGTTTTGTGAATCATGCTTTAGTCACTTTACATGTTGATAATTTACGAGGTAGAAATGCTCATCATATTGCCGAAACGGTTTTTAAAGCCTTTGGGCGAGCAATACGCATGGCAATCGCATTTGATCCCCGTATGCTCAATGTGATGCCGTCAACTAAAGGTAGTCTATAATAGAGTACCTATTTTCGTTCCAGATTTATCTTGCCTAAAGCCGTTTTACGTCCAGATTTATCTTGCCCACTATTTATTATGCCCCTTAAAATCAAAAATAAAACTTACCAAGCCCTCCTCTTTGATGTCGATGACACGTTAATTGACACGTCTCAATCTTATGATGAGGCGATAAAGAAAACCGTCAAAAATGCAGTCCAAATTGAGGTGAGCGATGAGCAGATCAATTTAGTGCGTTCTCATGGTATGGCTTATGGTGTCAATAATGATTGGCATGTCACTTGGCTTTTAATACAGTTAGTCAAACACTTTTCCACCGAACAATGGAAAATGATTTTGACCGAAAAAAAAATGGATGCCATCAATCCCAATTCGGCAGAATTTATAGAAATCAAAGCGTTTTTTCAAAATCTTTACCTTGGCAATCCGCCTTTTAATGGACAAGGTTTAATTGATACGGCCGAGGAAAAAATCTATACTGAAAAATTCTTTCCTACCCTTAAAACCCTTGGAATCAAGATTGCGGTTGTGACTAGCCGCCCCACTGATGAAGCGTTTTATACCTTAAACCATGTCAATGCTTTAGTAGGCGAGTTTATTGAAAGTGAAGACTTGATTATCAGTGCGGGTAGTCAACATGCTGATGGGCAATTCATCGCGGAAAAACCGAGCCCTGAACCGATTTTAGAGTGCGTGAAAAGAGTGAAAGTGGGCATTAAAGAAAGTGTTTATGTTGGCAATTCAAGTAGTGATTACCTTGCTGCCAAAGAGGCCGGTGTTGACTTTATCCAAGTGGGAAACAGTCAGATTGAGAGAGATAATGAACCAAAAGGATTTCATTATTTCAAATTGAATAGTGTGAATGACATTTTATCGTTAATGATTAATGGTTAATGGTTAATGCTAAACTCTATGAATTAAATCAGTCTTCGCTATAGGGTTTAAACCCGTAAGGGTGTATCGACGCTCGCATGGGGCTTCCCATGCTTCATACTGACCAGCTTATGTTTATGGGGATGACCAAAATCCTATTTTTTCATCAGGAGCAATATTAATGAGACTCGAAAGTGCGGCTTTTGAACATGGCGGCAAAATCCCTTCTAAATACACCTGTGATGGCAAGAACATTAATCCGCCTTTTAAGATTCGTGATATACCAAGGGGAGCAAAAAGCTTAACCTTGATTATGGATGATCCTGATGTGCCGAGATATCTGAAGGCCGATGGTATCTGGGATCATTGGATTCTCTTTAACATGCACTGCGGTTTATGGGAAATTAGAGAGGGTGATGAACCTGACGGGACGCAAGGCTGGGGTACTGACAATAACTTAGGTTACTCTGGCCCTTGTCCCCCAGATAGAGAGCATCGTTATTATTTTAAGCTGTATGCTTTGGATACCACTTTGCATTTGCCGGTCAAATCGACTAAATCGCAGGTTGAACAGGCAATGGAAGGGCATATTATGGCGCAAACGGAATTGATGGGGCGGTATGAGAGGCTGAAGAGATAGTTATTCAGTTATCAGTTATCAGTTATCAGTTATCAAAACAATCAGTAAATAGGGGCAGTAAATAGGGGCGCATTTATTTTGCTTTCAGCTTTTCGTTCCAAATTGAGCATAAGATTGCTTGATATGGGCTGGTTCAACACTTACTTTAAAAAACAATGAGTTATAAAATCTGAAAAGCTTTTGAATCACAAATCTTGAAGTGGCACGGTATAGGAGGTATATTGTATTGTCTACAATGTTTACACTCGAATTGACTCAATCTGCTTATCGTCATCTTGAAGCATTTAAACTGTTTGACAGAAATCAAATTCTTGACGGTATCAAAGCCCAGCTTTCCTATCAACCACTGGAACGAAAAACAAAAAATGGCTTCGCCAAAATCCTTTAGCAGATTGGGAATTGCGAATTGATCCCTATAGAATATTCTATGATGTCGATGAAACACAGCAAATCGTCAGAATTCTTGCTATTGGTATTAAAAAACGCCATAAACTCATTATTGAAAATGAAGAGGTTACTTTATGAAAACAATTACACTGTCTTCAAATCCATTCTCAATTCTCGAACTGTTTGAGATGGCACGTCAAGATTCATTGCTGGTTAAAACAGTCAATGGTGAGAGATTTTTTATTAGTTCTGCCGATGAATTTGACAATGAAGTTAAACTTTTGCGACGCAATAACAGCTTTTTGACGATGCTTGATCAATTTAAACAAGAAACCAAAACCATTCCTTTTGAACAAGTTGAAAGAGAATTACGGTAATTGTGCAACGAACACACGGTAATTGTGTAAAGAAAATTCAACGGTTTAGGATGCTAAAGCAGAAATAACGCACGCAAGAGACGCAAGGAGGCAAGATTTCTCTTGAGAGATAACCTCTTTAGCGTTTATTTATTTTTTAATCGCGAGTTCACCTGTAACATTCGACATAAAACCAGCATGAAACGAAGTTCAGCGTAGCTAAATAGACACCTCAAAAAAAAGTACCACAGAGGTTTGACTTGATAACGCCTCAGTGAAACTCTGTGCTACTCTGTGTTCGAGGTAAAGCCTTAAAAACGCAACTCTGCTGGGCAATAAAAACACATTCCCCACCCTACCACTGAACTGAAAACTATGGCTATTCATCAATATCAATACAAAGCTTGTGATGCCTCTGGCAAAACGCAAGAGGGGCAAATGAATGCAGAAAGTGAACAGGAAGTCTT
>JAYQWI020001472.1:0-3561 GCA_035871815.2 Candidatus Parabeggiatoa communis | reverse complement strand
TGGAAAATGTGCCAAAGCTATTGCGAAGGATGCCAGCTAAAGCTTTGGACTCCAATTTATCTTACCACTTATCCGTTTTAAAATTCGAGGGCCTAAAACACACACAATTATACCGCGTTTTATAGAGACAGATATTAAAATCTTAGACTGTGACTCTGTGGTACTCTGTGGTACTCTGTGTAGTTTGATGTTCAAAAATAGCCTTTTTTACAAACTGATAGGTGGTAAGTCCAATTTATATTAATAATTAATAATTGATAATTAATCTATTCTTTTTCAATATTTGGGCGATTTACAAAATTGATATTTACAAAATCGAACAATAAACTTAATTTACTAATTATACTAACAAAATACAACCGTTTTATTGCTGTTATAGATTTTCATATCATTAAAAAGGGCGAACACGTAGGTTCGCCCCTCCAACCAAGAAAAGATTAAATCTCAAGGCACCATGATCAGAGAAATAGGTTGACCATTGTAAATGATCTGACCAGCATCTAAACGATAACCAAACTGAAAACCCAATGTGCCTGGGCTGAAATTATCACTATTGAAATTTCCAAAAGGATAGGGCCCCAATACTAGAGGATTGCTTTCCTCTGTTATTTCGTATTTGGACATAAAGGCTTCTAAACTGGCCATATTCTCAAAAGGCGCAACCCCTTCGATCTCTGATACTGAAAACCAGAGTGTTTCACCAGTCCCACCAATTGCAAGTGGATTATTGATCGCGTAACTGAATACAGCCAATATATCAACCGTTTCGCCAACATGGCTGGGATCAAATTGAATGAGAGTGGCCAATGTCACATCGGCACTATCTGTTAAACGAAAAGAGGCTGGAACCTCATAGTGCTTACCAATATCAAATCCGCCTGTGATTTTTGCGTCAGCCGTCCCATATTGACCATCTGGTAAAAGCATAGGTGTTTTACCGTTCGCAATAAGATTATTGACTGTTGGCAAGGCCTCACAGGCCTCGTTATCCCAGAGGTAGCCTTCAGCACGGCATTCTTCTTGTGTAGCGGGGACGGGTTTTGAGTCATCCGGCTCAGTTGGATCAGTCGGTTCTGTTGGCTCAGGCTCTGTTGGCCCAACAGGTTCTTGTGCGCTTTTTGTGACGTTGAACGTTAGAGATTCTTCGATCTCAGGGTTATTCGGATCAGTAAAGGTGATGCTAAACTGTCCTTCACGAGGCCCAGCTTTGACCACTAATACTTTACTACGCACAGCTGTGAAGTCTAGTGTACTACCCGATGCGAGGAGTTTATCCTCTTGTTCCCAGCATTGGTCTTTAAAAAAGAGATAGCCACTTGCTTGACAGTGTGTCTCTGTGATTTGACACTGGTCATTTTCAAACGTGCCCCCAGCTTTATCACACTGTTGCTCACTGAATGGCGCATCATCCCAAACCAATTCGTACACATTAGGCACTAAATCATCGCCTGCCTTTCCGCTCAACTGAAGTGTCACACTCTTCAAGCTCGTTTCCAAAGTCACCGCCACTTCACCATCCACAGGAATGTTTGTGGTTTCAATGTAGGCTTGAATGCTACCTTTTGTCTCTTCTTCAGGTTCCTCAAGTGACGGCACATCAGAAGTGACATAGATCTTCTTGTCAGTTAAACCCGGATGGGTAAAACTCAGTTCAATGGTGTTCAGACCCGAAAATCCCTTGTCATAGAGGACTTCAATCTCTCCACTTCCGCCCACGTTTGCGTAATCATCTCCCGCAGAATACTGGACATAACCTTGTTCTGTTTTTGCCCTTACTTGACCTAACTCTAATTCCTGATGAGTCGCATTTGTAACAGAATTACCCAAACTATCAAACACCATATTGGTACTTGTGCTATGGGTAATCAAATTACCATAAACATCAAATACCTCAAATGCGTTTTCTCGGATGCTCGTTTTATAGCGTTTCTCAGCCGATATCAAATCAGGCTTGATTTCGACTTTGTTTCCTTCCGAATCCCTTAAGGCAATTTGGTTCACGGCTCCCGGCTTGATTTCCCAAGCTTCTGATAATCGCACTTCAGAATATTGACCCGCAGTATCAGAAACAATATAGTCCCGACTTCCCCGGCTGTCCTGTTTAAAGAAGGCTTCCACCTTATCTGTCCCATCAGGGAGACGAGAAAAGCTTCTGCTCTCTCCTGCCTGAGTGAGTACTTCGACAGAACCCGGATCATGCGTTGGTTTATTGCCAATGCTGTGATAATCGACGACTTCCTCTTTATCCTGCAAGTAAACTTGACCGAGGCCATTACCCACTCTAAGAATAAAGGCCTCAAACTCGGTGCCGACTCTGTGCGCTTGTTCTGGCTCCAACACTTCCACCAGCAATGCGTCTTTTATCACTTCAATAGCCAAGGGTTCGGAGTCAGTAATCCCAGAATGATCCGCCTGTGCGACTAATGAGGTGGTCCCTAATCTGATAATTTCACCTTTTTGATTACCCAATTTTTCATCGAGACGTTCTGTTTCGATACCGGTATCTGTTTCGAGGATAGTGGGATTCGCTGTGCCATAACTACTGTCTTTCTCCACTTTGAATTTAAGAGCAGAGTTGCTCACCACGCCTTCTTGATCAATCACCGACACGTTAAAATCATTATTTTTCGTGTTCTCAATTCGGTTCCCAAATTCATCCAGTACCGTCAACGTGATCTCGGCACCATAGCACACTTGCTCCTCTGGAAAAGTGTCTGGACATTCGCCGTAGGCATCAAAAATGTCAGGAGATGGCATCGTGATACGTTCTCTATCAGAACGGAGTTTTAAACCACGCGCTTGTTTTCTTGGACGCACAACAAGCTTATTTTTTGGAGGCTTCTGGGCATCCGTTTCTTCGTCTTCGCCATCTTCAGGCGAGATCGTTAGATCATAAGTACCTCTCTTGGTAATCTTCTCATCTAACGTGATGATCGCTTCGCCTCGTACCATTTTGGCCGTATAAGTGTATTCAGGTTCGCCATCACCTTTTCCAAAGCCACCTAGTTCTTCTGACTCAAAATCCAAGTCCATTCTGATGTTGCCTGGAGCACGTTTTCCACGTCGAAGATTACCAAAATTATCATCCTTAACATGAATTTTCGTGCCGCCCTTACCTGCTGTCAGCCAAATTGTAATACCCCCATCTGCTCTATCCTCGACTTTAGCTTCCTCATCCTCGGGATTGATTTCAACTTCATCTATTTTAAGGGCCAATGTCGTTCCACAACTTTCCGCAATGGAAATGGTTTTCTCAATCGGCTCACCAATTGGTACAAAGTTCACACCACCTTCGCTGGTAGGGACTCTTTCTTGCAGATACACTGTAACCGTATCTGTCGTATTCTCACCGATAGTCGTCACGGTATCACAAGGGTATAAAATACTTACCCGCCCGACACCTTGTGCCAGTTTGACATACTTGACTTGGGAAGCAAAATAGCCATCATAAGGATCAGTATCTTTTGGGATCGCACCTGGACGCAGACTGCCCCCTTGAATTTCGCCTTTGATGCTATTGATGACTGCCATGATGGTAGAACCGTTGGCTTCGCCAAAACG
>JAYQWI020001471.1:0-12185 GCA_035871815.2 Candidatus Parabeggiatoa communis | reverse complement strand
TGACAGAATCGATTTCACTTTCAAGAAGCCATGTCGCAAAATCATCAATAAAAGTCGTCACTAATCGTTTTAAAGGACTGTCTGTTGTTGCCATAATATCTACGAAACCGCGAATTGTAGAGACGCGATGCTTCGCGTCTCTAATTACAAATAAACATTGCTTCTATTAAAATACCTGAAAATTTTTGGCGAAAGTACTTAAATAGAGCCCTTCTGGTAATTTTTCTATGTGAAGCTTGATTAATTGTTCCATTGGTTAATTTAATGTTTGTGAAATTGAGCAAGCGGGTGATTGGGTTCAGAGGTCATTTTTGTTTGAGGAAAAGGGCGACAGCCATCCTACGCTGTCGAAATTTTTCACGACAACCTTCGCAAAATAAATTTGGAACGAAAAAGCAAAATAAATTTTGAACGAAAATCAAACGCAAAATTGGAACGAAACCCCTTCGCGAAAATAAAATAAATTTGTACTTGGTTGCAATATCGCGAACGGTAGTTGTGTATGGCACATAACGGGATGACTCATCATTCTTCAAAAACTAATTCTTGAAAAGGGTTTTGAATAGTGTTTGATGACATAATCATTCCATAGTTTGTGGTGTTGTTTAAGAGGGCAACCACAAGGGATTGCCCCAAGGGCAAATACAGCTTATCACACACACCATAAATTTTTTTGACAAACTCCTAAAATCATAAAGGGTGGGCAAACGTTGTTTGCTCACCCTTTTGGTTACCGATAAACTGGATGAGTTAATGGCTCACGTCAGTTTCTATCTGTGGGGGGCAGATGACTAATCACTGCCTTTACCCTGATCGGGCTTTCAATTTGAATCAGTCGGTCTGTAAAATCGACAAGGTTTAATACGCCCTTTGAAAGCATTCATATCACTTTGTAATAACTCATAATACACTTGTCCCAATTCAATCAGCGTCTCATAATGCCAACCGTTCTTAGGTCGATTTATTTTGAGTGAAAATTCCACTTTGAGCGGGTTTATCAGGTCAGTTTTTGCATATCTAACAACTACAGCACCCTTGACACGTTCACCGTTGACTTTTAATTTAATATCGTCAAATACCCACTCGAAAAAATCACCGCGGGCTATTAAAGCTTCATTCTTTTCCACTCCCTTAAAATGAGTGACTCCTTTGAAATAATGGATGACATCAGCCATTGTGGCAAAATCTACCGTGCCTTCCACTTTAATCGCACTGGATAAGGCATATTTCGTGCAGTTTTGGTGAATATCTGCCTCTAATTTCATCTTGACCAGGGATTCATATTCAAAGGCAGGATACGTGAAAGCAGAAATAGAGTGTTTGGGATCATAACAGCTATCCACACCCATACAATTATATTTAATTTTAACTTTCGTTTCGATTTGATTAGCCGCTATTTTTCTTTGTTCCACTTTAGGTCTAATATTATTAGACCAAAGACGACTGTCATCTGTATCGTATGATTTTACATGCCGTTGCCACACTTTGCCAGAGCCGGCTTTATATTTGAAATCAAATTTAGGATCGTCTTCAATGGCTTGTAACATACGAATGACACGCTCAAAGCCTTGCTTGGGCGACAGAAAATCCTCATTTTTGAGAACGAGCTGAAATTCCTTGCTGTGTTTTAACGGGACTTCTGCTTGGACAATAGAGAAAATTAAAAAGAAAGCTAAAAACAGGGGAATACGCATAATAGTTCCTGATAAGGGCCTTGCCTGAAAATAATATACCCAATCATTTTATTTAGATTAAGTACAACGAATTACGAGGAGAAGGAATATCAAAAAAATAAATTATCCCGCAGGGCTACTCTATGCACACAAATAATTTGTCACAAACTGTCGGCTCACGCAGAGCCGCTTCGCGCAGAGAATGAGAGAAATTAAACAAACCGGCTTGAATTGCTTTTTGGGATAATTATTTTTTTGGAACTTCCTAAACGAATTGATTTGCGAGGTTTAGGTTTTGCCTCTAATCAACTTATTCAAGCGTGTACGTCTTTTAAGACATACAACAGATTGACAAAATTCGTTTATCCCCCGTAATTCGTTGTACTATAACAAATTGAATTTTAAGTGACTTTTTGGGTATATTATTTTACAGCAAAACCATAATTGAATTAGTTAGTTTGCCAATCAACAGCACCTCGCATATCATCAGGCACATGATTTTGAAACAAATACTCTAAGTTTTCACGTTCAACACTATGGGGGGCATGAAAAACAAATGAGACTTGGAATTTTACAAAATTCTTTCTCTCGCTCAAAATATGGCAGCCTTGTTTCTCAAGAATACCTCGATATAATTCAGCGGCTTCTTCAACAAAAACTTGTATTTCTTCCCTTTTCAAATTTTTGATGACAATTTTATAAGTGTCCTGTTTTTCTAAAAAGTATATCAGGCCATAACTAAACAGTGTTGTAATGACTGCTACATGAGGCAGATTTAACCCACAACATAGCCCAATCAAGGTGACAAGAATTAATTGTCCCGTTTGTTTAGAACTCCCCAAGTTAGTCCGAAAACGCAAAAGTCCACCGATACCAAAGATAATAAATCCAATGACTGATCCATATTTCACTACCATTGTTCCTATCACTGCACCGATGACAGAATAAATCAGAAACGTTTTAGGCGCTTCGACTTCATTCAGAGATTCTTTCTTTGCGTGACTCTGAGGATAATACTTGGCACGGACGCTATCGTTTGGGTTGACCTAAAAAAAATGCGCCGCTGTCCTGAAAAAGAGGCCTCAATTGTAAATGAAATATTGCTGTTTGCCTAATTCATTGTAATTAGGCGTTCTGTATTGGTTGCGATATCGATAGCAATGTATGCCACACTACTGGATGACTCATTTTCGATGTCATCCCAGACGGTACAGCATTTTAACACTAAAAAAGAAAATGTAAGCTTTTTTATAAATTTTTTCTCATATTATAAGGGATTGCTTATATATCACATTTTGCCAACATGAGATAACAATTTTATTGACATCATATTAACCTATTACAATTTATATTAATCACTCCTAGATTATAATCTGTGGGGGAGGCAAAAAATGTTTAGTCGTTCAATAGTTTATCTGTTCATAATTCTAATTTAGGTGTAATGTGACAGAATGACTTATGAAATCAGTTCTTCCGTTTCATCGACTTGAAAAAGCCCTCTCCCATAACGAAGTGACAATCAGCAATATTGATTGTGCTTGTCGGGGCAATACCGAAGGTTGCCCTCCTTCATAAATAGGGCAAGCAGGGGAACCCTTCGGATTGCGCCTACACTATTTTTTCAAGCGTTTTGTCACACCCTTCACAATATAGCGGGAAAATGCCGTTCCAAAGATTAAATCTCACCTTTTCATAATGTTCATTGTGCAAGATATCATCAATCTGAAAGTGATTCAAATTCCAAGCGGGATCGAAGGGTTCCTTCAGATAACAGCATGGTGTGACATCTCCTGTTGTCAGACTGTATATCCATTCTTGATCACAATTCGCTCGAATACCGTTTTTTCGTCCAGCGTTCGCTAAATCTAAACCGTAGCCAGAAGCGACTTTGAGGGTGCGTGGCAAGATTTGTTGTGCTACCTCTTGTGCCTGATTGATTTGTTCATTGACGCGATCAGTGTCTGCTATCCACGGTTGTTTATCTTTGGGGTAAAACTGAATGTAAGAGGCTTTGCGATTTAAGGGTTGAAAAGATTCCAAGACATCTACCCCTTGTTGTTTCGCTAATAAAACTATGGGGAGCAATTCGTTCATAGTATGCTTAAACAAAGTGCCTTTTAAGCCAATGATTGGGGTACTATAACCGTGGCTATCTCGATATTCACGTAGTTTGGCTATGCCTTCCAAAACTTTATTTAAATTACCATCACATCTGGATTGTGCAAATGTTTCTGCTTTGAAGCTGTCTATCGAAACACTGATATAATCAACGCCCTCTTCGCATAATTGCCTCACGACGCTTTGGCTAAAAGTCGAGCCATTACTGATCGTTAAAACGATTAATTCTCTGCGTTTAGCCAGTTGAACCATTTTAAAAAATTGCTTATTCATAATCGGTTCGCCCTCGCCGACAATGGCAATCACTTTAAGTGAGGGAAAATGATTGAGAACGGTTTCAAACGATTCTAACGACAAATCTTGTTGCTTCATTTGACGACCGACGCAATACCAACAGTTAAAATTACAGCGTGTTGTGGGTTCAATATTGAGAATTGTTGGTGTACTAAACCAGAGTTTTGCATTGACTGCCGTGAGATCGGTAGCATTTTGATCAGGCAATGAAAAGCGATCACAGTCAAAACAATAAATGACTTGACGCTTATTCTGCCAAACTTGATCTACAAAACGCAGATTGGCAACGACTGTGATCGCTCGATTGGCATGACAAATCGGACAAATTGGGTAGGCCGTGTGATGGAGAGGTAAATGCTTCACATAGGGCCTCAAGTGGGCATGGTGATGATCCCAAATCGGTGTAATATCCATAAATTATTAATGATTAATTTTCGTTATAACTACAAGGATTGTTTATAATAAAGGATAAGTACCGGGTATTCGATGAACCTATATAACTTCAATGCGATACTGCATGAAAGGATCGTTACCGGGCATGGCGCATTCCCAAAAGTCATTATTAATCTCAATCGCGCCTTCGCGAAAATAAATTGGGACGAAAATCGCGCCTTCGCGAAAATAAATTGGGTTTTAAAATCGGGCCGTCAAGATTTGATTTCCGTTCAATATTTATCTTGATGGCGTTCAAACTTTAGTTTGAATTCAATTGAGCCTTCGCAAAATAAATTTGGAACGAAAATTGGACGAAAATCGCGCCTTCGCGAAAATAAATAGAAATGCGCCCACCGGGCTTATGATGATCTCATCAGTCTCAACCTCATTTATTTTTTGATGAAATTCAATGACATGAAGCTTGGCACAATTTGAATCCTTTCTTATAAATAAACAATCCTTGTCGTTATATAAAACGTTATGAGAAAAAAGAATCCTGATTTTTCTGAACCCCGCCCGCCTTTTGAGGGCAAAATAGAAGAGACACCTTGTGGCCGTTTTGATGGGGGAACAATTGTACTCGATAACGTGGCAGAAACGGTTACTGTGCCTGCCCCATTTCGTTGGCTTCAAGGGAAATGGCGTTGTCGTGCGATTGATTATCGGCTTGTGCGCCCCTGGCTTTATGAGCAAGGTATTCGCAATACTATTCCGCGCTGGCAAAACTTATCGCTTTCTCTCAAAGAAAACTGGGAGCTTCATGCTTATCAAATTGAAGCCCTTAACGCTTGGGTTGCGGCTGATCGTTGGGGTAGCGTTATTCTGCCAACCGGGGCGGGTAAAACGGTTTTAGCTTTACGTGCTATTATACAAGCACAGGTTAGCACATTGATTGTGGTACCGACAATTGATTTATTGCATCAATGGTATGCTCGTTTGGAAAATGCTTTTGGAACGCGCATTGGTGTTTGGTATGGTTTAGAAAAGGATAGGCAACCTATTACTGTGACGACTTATCCGAGTGGATGGGCACATGCTGAAACTTTAGGTCATTATTTTAAGTTATTGATTTTTGACGAAATTCATCATTTACCGGCACCTTCATGGCATGAAATCGCGTTGATGTGTGCGGCCCCCTATCGCTTAGGTTTGACAGCCACTTATCCCCATCAAAATAATTTTAGTTCGCCTTATACGAAAAAAGCTAAGGTTTCCGCAAGTGATCAACTACAATTATTTAATCCAATTGATCCTTCTGATCCGGTGGCTTTATTAGATCAAGTCGTCGGCCCTGTGCTTTATCGCAAAAAGATTGAGGAGTTGACGGGTGAGCAGTTAGCAGAATATCGTACTCAGCGCATTAGAGTGGATTTATATGACTATGAAAAACAGGTTTACGATAGGGCTTATGCAACATATAGGGGCTATGTGGAAGATAATCGTTTGCGCGAAACGCATGGTTCAAAATGGTGGTATGAATTGACTCGTCGTAGTGCCAGTGATGCACAAGCCCGTCGTGCTAAAGTGGCTGAATTAACTTGGAAAAATATTATTCATCAAGCGCAAGGGAAACTGGATATACTTGATCAACTTTTGCGTGAACATTACTATCAACCGATGCTGATTTTCACGGCCCACAATCGTTTTGCCTATCGCATCGCTCGACAACATTTGATTCCTGTTATCACTCATCAAACTAAAGCGGCTGAACGTAAATCTATTTTGGAAGAGTTTCGGAAAGGTACATATCGAGCCATTGTGACAACTAAAGTGTTAAATGAAGGGATTGACGTACCTGAAGCGAAGGTGGCAGTGATTTTAGGGGGGAGTGCCAGTGATCGAGAATATGTGCAACGTTTAGGGCGGGTATTACGCAAACAGGGTAATGCGGAAGCGATTTTGTATGAAGTGATTGTGCGTAATACAGCGGATGAGAAAATAGCAGCGCGTCGGCAACGCCATGATCGTTAAGTTTCATGCTGGTTTTATCTCAATGTTATTTAATAATGCAAGAGACGCAAGAGACGCAAGAGACGCAAGAGAGGCTTTGATTAGACGTTTTATTGAGAGAGAACTTCTTTAGCGTCTTTAGCGTCTTTAGCGTTTATTAATATTCTTCGATTATACGATAAGCCTGTTATCCAAATCAAAAAAGAATGAAACAGAGAATCAAGTCGCACTTGAAAAAGGATTTGTCTATCTTGATGTCGCTTTGCGTGAGATAAAACTCACGCTTTTCACCGCGGCGCAAAAGTGAAATAATAAGCAATTGCTTATTATGAGGATGATGGGCAAACGTTTTGTATGAGCCAGGCCGTCATGGTGACAGCGATACCACCCGACGACGCTAAAGGGGCTCCAGTAAATAGCCCCATATGAGACTGCGTTCACATCTCAGCCTTTAATTATCTCAATTGACAAAGGAGTATTATTAATCATGATGAGAGTAAATGTACCGCTCTCAAATGTTCGTTTTCCAGAACTCATTAATCGAACCCTGATGGGAGAACGAATCATCATTGAGCAAGAAGGAAAAGCCGCAGTGGCTATCATCACTTATCTTGACTTACAACGATTAGAAGCGGTAGAAGCCCTCCTAAAAAAAGCCGAACAGGAAGCATAAGACTGGCTGAAAACAGCCATTCGGAATCCTGCCTTTGATTCCCTAAAAAACTCAGAAGAAAATATTTATACCTTGACGGATGGTAAACCGTTTTACGATCCATTATTCCCAAAAACCGTTGTTAGCAATCCCTCTTTGAGTCAAAGCCTAACAGAGCAAGAAGAATACCTATACACTATTAAGGAGGGAAAAGCATACCATGACAAAGGGTAAAATTAGTGCCTTTTCCTTATGATGATTTATCGACTAACAAGTTACGTCCAGCGGCTTGTTTAACAAACCCAATGGGAGCGCGTCGTCATGTTCTGTTAGCCTATATTACGAGTCATATCCCTTTTCATTTACAGGAAACAGATATAAAGTTAGATGCTAACAATCCAGATTTTGAGGCAACGGGTTTACATCAATCATCTATTATTAGATTACATCAACTTGTTACCGTTTCAACCATCGTTATCCAACGTGAATTGGGTGAATTACCCTCAGATATACAGGCTAAAATTACGGAAAAGTTGTGCCATTTCTTAACAGAGCGAGCGGCTTGAGCAAATCAACCCATTTCTGCTTAATGTTTAAAGTTTATTTGATTATTTTAGCAACTATTTTAAAGGTTATCCGTTTTTTATGGCAATCAAAAATGGCTGCGATTTTTCTTCTTCATCATCCTCAAATCAGTTATCACTTATCAATAAAGAGATAGAACGCTGATATTTAGCTTCGCTGACCTTCGGTTCACGCTAAAGTTTCGCGAAGCGAAACTTTAGCGTGAAATGCTGATTTAAATTAGTGATGATTATGAATTAAGACTGATTTTATAGATCAGTGGATATCAGTTTAATCAGTTAAATCAGCATTCTATCTATTCTCTGTTTAGATTGATAATGACTATTGCCCAGGCCCCTAAACGAGGGTGGCTTATGATGCCGAATTGGATTTATGATTTCTTTGATTTAGGTTATTTACTTTTGGAAAGAAAGGTTGTAAGGGGCCTTGGTTGTCAATTAGCAATTCTCAATTAACAATGATTGAGATAGAAGGCACTTCATTGAGGGTGGGCAAGCGGGTGTGAGATTCTGGGATGAGATTTGAGATAGTCGCGACAGCGATCCCACCCTACGAGGAAAAAAAACATGCCCCACAGAAAAAGACGCTCATTTAGCAAAGTAAGTCAATATTATGATCAGATTTCGCCTTTCCCGTTTTCTCTTCGTTAAAACTATATTCACCTAAATGTGTACCTCTGTAGTTACAGACTTCAAAAGCGCCTTTTTCAAAGTCGGTTGATAGGTAGATTTTCTGGTTGCCTTCACCTGCCTCATAAATGAATCTTAAACTATTTTTCATCTTTTGATTATGGCTGCTTAAGGATTGATTAAATTGATACCCATTGATTTCTGCAACATGGGCAGCCATTTCCTGAATCAGAGCATTTTTACTGTCAGGATATTGCGCCAGTTGTTCTCTAAATTTATTCCAATCTCCATCAACCAATTGATTGGATATTTTTTTATTGGGCAAGAAATTATGTAAAGATGGCTTCAGATTCTTATAGGGTTCTGATAAACTTTTTTTCTTTAAAGCCCATATTTTATGTTCATTCAGATGCTTTGGTTTACTCGCATGTTTGACTTTAACACACGCTTCGCATGATTTTCCCTCTTTGAGGAAACGGTAAATCAGAGCAATTTCTGTTTTATCCCATTTAAAATCAGAATCAAAACTGACAGCGAGTGTACCATTCTGATTCGTTAAATAAGCAACGCCTAAACCTTCAGCTTCTTGCTCCATTTGATTCTCTTCGTCATTAGCCAGAACAATCTGTTCCATATAGATATATTTTTCTTCTTGAATTTCTTTACCTATAGGCGGTGATTGTCTTATTCCCATTAACAGAGCTTGGGAATCAAAATCTGTCTCGCGTAACCAATCAAGAATGGTATAGTTTCTTGAAATTGTCGTTTGAAGAAAGTCATGTCTCACTCTTAACTGCGTAAATCCTAATTTATGGGCTGCTTTGCAGGTTTTGAGCAATGTTTGCATCCACGCCATTGCTTGCGCCTTATCTTCGGCAGGATTGGTAGCAGACAATTCGTTAAAAAGATATTCCATAACTTGATTATCCTTGTAGGGGCAATCCCTTGTGGTTGCCCCTTTTTTAGCTTTCCTACAGTAGTTCAAAAAGTAATCGGTTCCATTCGTCAAAGAAACCCTCAGGCCATTTATCTATCTTGCCATTGTCATCAAGTTTTGGTGTGAAGATAGAGGTGGCATGATCTTCTTGTCCCTCTTCTCTATGAAAAAAGAAAATACTCACATTATTGGCATCAATGACATGATGTTCTGAGTCTTTTTTGGCAGCAACTCTAATGCCATTCAAAACATGATCGCTATGTGTTTCTATAAATAATTGCACACCCTGCCCGGCTGCCAGTGCCATCAAATGCCCTATCCGAGATTGTCCTCTGGGGTGTAAATGGGCTTCAGGATTTTCAATGAGTAAAATATCCCCTTTTTGAGCAGATAAAATAGCAACGATAACAGATAAAATGTAAGTAATACCAAAACCAACATTGGTAGGACGAAATTCATTCGTTATTATCTGTCTGCCCGCGTCGTACTGAAAAGCAAGTTGTACTTTGTCCATATCGGGGTAAAGTTGGGTTTTCAGACTAATACCTGGACTGATTTCTTTTAGCCAAGCTTCAACGTTTTTCAGTAAGATATCTTCTGTTACTGTTTGATGCTTGAGTTCAGGAATAACCAGAGGCTCATCTTTATTTAAAGCGAGATAGTGAATTGCAAATTCACCATAATTACCCAGTTGCTTACGTTTTATGACTTCATAAGTTGAAGTTTCAAATGAAGATTGAGGACTCACCCTGTCGGCACTTAAATATTGAAAGCCTTCTTTAAATAGACTGAAATCAAAAAAATCAGGACTGACTGTGCGACTAAGACACGTTAATACATCTTCATCTTCGTAAAGGTTGCGACTACCCAATGCCTTAGCTGCACTGAAAGTCCACTGCGCTTTGTGACCCTCAAAAGTTTCTAATTCAAAGTAAACCGTTTCTTCGTTTCCAAATTGGGCATAAGCATCACGGCTTAGTCCAATATTCACTAGACTACCATTAAGCCCCAATTCACCATTTTGGAGTAAGTTTTGCTCGTGCGATTGTCGCAATAACAGTAGAACTTGCAAAAGACTTGATTTACCCATGCCATTCATACCAGCAAACAGGTTTAAATTCTTAAGTTCAAGTTCAGCTAACTTTAACGTTTTAAAATTCTTGACTTTAATACGCTTAATCATGATTATTTCCTAATAGAAGGATTATCCAGGACATTTCTAATCAGTTGTTCAATTTCTACAAATCTGGTTTCAACTGCTTTATATGGTATATATTTTTTTGAAATGGAGTCATAAAAAACTGTATTTTGGGTTAATAATGACTTGAAAGCATCAATGACTTGAGCCTTGTTTAAGGCTAACAATGCTCTTTTTTCATCGGTTAATTGTGATAAATTGACAGTCCACGTTTCAAACAAAGCCCCATTATACCTTGCACCTTTTTCAGTTATTTTACGAAACGCTTGATTATCAAATATTTTTTTTGCAGTTTCTAATGCTTTGACAAACTCTTGTTTTAATTGTTCTCTCCTTTCATCAGAAAGCGTAGCTATCTTTTCCAAAGCATTATCAATAAATTTAGTTAAGGGTGGTTTATAGTCAGAGAATGGGGTTTCTCGAAACGCAAGATAGCGTAATACAAATTCTCTATCCAACATTCTGGCATTGGAGACTTCAACAACCCTTTGAAACTCTGGAAGTTTAGATAATTCTGCCACATAGGTAGCAGCGATACCTTGATTAAGCGCGTGTCGGATTTCTTGTGGATTAAGTTTTAATCCCCCAGTATTAATTCTTTCATATAAACGATATTTGACGGGTTTTGGTGTACTTGGACGTATCAGATATAAGACGACTTGGGTACGTTTCATAGCTCTAATTCTATGTTTGTACACATCATCTGATGATAATTCGTTAAACGTTTTACCTTCAATTTCTTTCAGGAAATCTAATTTTTGTAATTTGAGTCCCTGATCAATCACGAATTTTTTAAGGGCTGATAACCTCTGTAAGCCATCAACAACTTGCCAATTATTTTTGCAAGTGATATCAAAGTAAAAACCAGGTATCGGAAAATTAACCATTAAAGATTCAATAAGCCTACTCATTTTGTCATCTTTCCATAAATCTGTAGAACGTTGAAACTCTGTGTTTAAATCTATTTCACCATTCTCCAGTTTGCCGATAAGAAAATCAATATTTTGTTGTTCTACTGAAATATCAATATCTCTCGGATCAAATGCTTCATTTGATTCCCTTTCATCATCAGTACTGTCGTCAATGTATTCAATGTCAGTGGGGTGAGGATTCATAAAGATTGTTTTTCGTTCCAAATTTATTTTCGCGAAGGCGTGATTGATTGAGATTTGACCCTTTTTTTGGAATGCGCCCAATAATGTTTTGTTTGATATAGTGGTGATGGCGATCCCAGCCTACGAGAAACAAAAAATGTCAAGAGAGATAGAATAAATAATTTTGAATGCCCAATTTTCGTTCCAAATTTATTTTGCTTCTGCCCAATTTTCGTTCCAAATTTATTTTGCTTCGGCCCGATTGATTGAGATTGATAATGACCCTTTTTATTGGAAATGCGCCCAATAATGTTTGAGATAGTGGCGACAGCGATCCCACCCTACAAAAGAAGTATGAGGTATTAAAAACATCATGGTGGGCAAGCGGGCGGTGAGATTCTGGGATGTGATTTGAGATAGTGGCGCCCGCTTACCCACCCTACAAGAAACTACTTTTTATCCTGTGTGTTGGGGGTATTTTGAGTCCGTAATCGAATGTGTAATTCGCGCAATTGTTCTTGACTGGCCGCTGAGGGTGCGGATGTCAGTAGACAACTGGCTGTCTGTGTTTTAGGAAAGGCAATCACATCACGAATGGAACTGGAACCCGTCATCAACAT
>JAYQWI020001470.1:0-5704 GCA_035871815.2 Candidatus Parabeggiatoa communis | reverse complement strand
GCGAGATAGGAGTGCAAACTTTAGTTTGCGAGTTTATGGGTACAATTTGTAAAATTTAAAAGGTTTAGGCCATTCCTTTCTGGGCTTAAAAGCTATCGCCACCTCTTGGTTATCTAAAGCAGATTCACTTAAAACCACATAATCATCAAATTGCTTAGCTTTTTCAAATTCCTTATCGTTAACCTGGCAAACCGTTTTTTAAGTATGTTTGTTTAATTGTGTGCTAAAATCAAAAAAATAAACAGGCGAGTCAATCAAAAATATGTTTAATTTCAATAAGTTCAACAAGCCTAAGCAAAACAACCCCACGGATAAAAAAACCGTGACACATTGCGTGGGTATTGTGACAAGCCATCTTGAGAATGTCAATCCTGACAACAGCGACTATACGCTTTTTTTTGACATGCTCAAAACTCAAGGGCGAACCATCGAAGTGATTCAAAAATCACTCGATCCCAGTCTCTTGCAAAATTACGATACACTGCTTATCGGTGTACCACACAGTCCATTACGCTCAGCTGAATGTGATGCCCTTCGGCAATGGCTGAAGGAGGGCGGACAGCTTTTACTGCTCTCTTCCTTTGGTGGTGATAGTGCGCCAGATGGTCAAGAATTAAAGCGAAATACCAATATTGATTATATTGTTAAGGATATCTCATTCCCAGATTTATTGTTTGGTTTTTTTGAGGAAGCACCTAGTGATTTAAACTTTGATAATAAAAAACCTTTCTCTCCCAAAGTTTCCATCAACATTGCTCACCTAGTCCGGCAACCAGCCACTTTTTGTTATGATACAGGCACAATTATTGATATACCGAGTACCGCTGAATTTTCTGACATTAAAAATTGGAAAAAAAAAGGTAAAGGTACGATCTGGCCCGATGGTACTAAATCGCGTGCTGCATGTAGAAGTTGGCAAGTGACTCACTCAATTTCTATCCCCGATAATAGCTATTGCGTTGGAAGTGTTCGTCTTGAGGATAATCGCGTTGTTGCTGAAGAAGAGGCATGGGATATAGGGTCGCACAACGATTTCCTATTTTTGCGTATGCGACAAGGAGAAGGTATTGTTTGCATCCTTGGTAGCGCATGGTCCTTAAAAAATGCCACGCTACCTTGTGAAGATAATGTACTGTTTCTAAACGAACTTTTTCTCCTCTGGCTTCCCAATTTGATGGCTGAAGAATTGCAACATCGCCAAACGACACCACAACGCCACCGACTTTTACATGGCTACCCAATGGCACCCATGATGTTTCCCATTCAAAAAGCCGGCAAACCTCGCGTTGATGACATCAATGACTTACTGGACTTTGATAAGCAACGTCACCAAGTGATTGGTGTCTTGCCACACCCCTTTTGTAATCCCAAAATCAGGGGCTGTGGCTTTTGCACATTTCCCCATGAAACTTATCACGCCACTCAAGCCCAGACAATCGTTGATAACGTGATACAAGAAATTGATAGCTTTTCCAGCCACTATTCTAAATACTGTCAAAGGCCTGTTGCGGCTTTATACTTTGGAGGTGGCACGGCCAATCTCACACCGCCAGAGGCTTTTCGCAAACTCTGTCAAAAATTGACAACGACTTTTGACTTGCGCCAAGCGGAGATCACGCTAGAAGGTGTTCCCCTCTATTTTATGGCTAAACAGCCTTCATTGCTACAAATCATGCAAGACGAAATACCGGCGCGGCATTTTAGAATAAGCTTAGGCATACAAACTTTTAATCCCGAACAAATCAAACGCATGGGAAGAGAGGCTTTTGGAGATAGAGAGAAAATAGCGCAAGTGGTTCGTCTCGCCCAATCTCAAAACATCAGTGTCTCTGGCGATTTTCTCTTCAACTTACCAGGGCAAACACTTGAACAGATGCAAGACGATATCAGTCAAGCACTGGATATGGGATTAGAACATATTTGTCTTTACCACCTTGTTCTGTTTGAAAGACTAGGAACAGTATGGTCACAGGATAAAACGCTTATTGAACAATTGCCCACTAATGCCATCGCTTGTGAACATTGGCTTACGCTGAGAGAAACGCTTTTGCAAGCCGGTTTTATCCAAACTTCCCTAACGAACTTCGAGTCTCGCCAGATTCATAAAACCTCACGCCGCTACGAATATGAAAACGCAGTTTATAGCCCAGAACGTTACGATACGTTGGGTTTTGGCACATCGGGCATCCATTACCTGTCCAATTTTCAGCAAAAACAAGCCCTCAAACTGCTCAACTTTACCCAATCATCCGATTATGAAAAGGCGATTAAAGAAACAGGCAAAGGGTGGGCACATTTCTTCTCTTATGGAAGCCATGATCTCAAAATTTTCTACCTGACTCGTAAGATAGCCATGCTCGACATCAATATTGCCGCTTATAAATCCCTGTTTGGCACCCAACCACAAGACGATTTTCCGATGGAATTTGAAGCACTACAAAATGCCGAACTGATAAAGGTTAAAAAGAACCATATTCAACTCACACCCGTAGGCCTGTTTTACGCGGATACCGTAGCCGGTTTATTAGCCTGGCGGCAAGTTCATTACTATCGGTTAAAACAAATGCGAGATGCGTTCACGGCACCGGTTAAAAATATCATTTATGATTTAGAAGTCAACCAAGCTGATTTGCATTTTATGGGATGAGGATAAATCTTGATGGCGCGATTTTCGTTCCAAATTTATTTTGCTTTGCTGCGACTTGGAGTGCAAAATTTATTTTGCTTCTGTGCGACTTGGAGTGGATGTTATTTTGCAAATTTTGCACTCCAAGCCTTGCAAAATAAATTAAGGGATAAGTCTAATCTGTGATTGATAACAATCTTACCACCTATAGCGTTTCCCGATTGAATGAAGTACAAATTTGATTTTAGTGAAAAATTTATTTTGCGGTTTTTTTCGTTCCAAATTTATTTTGCGGTTATTTTCGTTCCAAATTTATTTTGCGGTTCGATTTTCTTGATATAACTGTACTTTATTCAATCGGGAAACGCTATATCAGTTTAGCCTCGGTGCAGAGTCACTGAAGGGTGCATCAATAGAAAAATCAATGGCTTAACAAGTTATGTGCATAGAGTAGCCCACGAAATGGGCAGGGATTGCCAAAAGCGTGCTTCGCACTGGTGGCGATCCCTTAGCAAAGCGTTAAAGAGCAAAATGAACATTCGTAATCAGATTAAAACTTCGTTTGATGGAAAGGCTTTTGAAAGGCCTTTGTTTTATGCGTACAAAGGTGGCCTACGGTTTGAGTTATCTGAAGCTGGGCATTATCTTAATCAATTTTTGACGGCTCACCGAAAAGGCTCTGAAATCTGTGAGGTCATATTTGATGAAAACAGTACGGTGTCTGTTTGTATCAAGTTCTTTGGCACAAATAATCTGCTTTCATCTTTATCTCTATTTCGAGCTTTTAAAGAGGCGGGAATTGTAATTCCAAAGGCTAGAGAGTATTGGTCAGAGTACAGTGAAGATGAGGAATGTTCTGAGGAAAATCAAATCTCAAGATGGCATTATGTCGCTTTCCAAGTCCCAAACGAGATGCTCAACATATTATTGTGGTGTTCTTTCGCTACTGACTTTGGCTGCATACAACCCAATCCAGGAGCTATGATTTATCTCTTCAATTTTGATAAGCAGATAATGGTTTGGCCCTATGATGATAGGGGTATGGATGTAGTTGGTAAGAATCACAACTTCTTAAAAGAGCTTTATAAAGAATTTAATGATTATTTGTTGGACTATGACAGAGAAACAATAGATAAGGTTTTCGGAATAGACCTTTAACAAGGCATTGCAGCGGACAAGCCGCTGAATGCGGCGTTATAATAGGAAAATGATAGTTACTGCACAAGAAGCACGAAGGAAGAACTTTTATGGTGTTGATTTTGTTGTCCTTTCAAATGGTCAAAAATCAACTGTGATAAAAAATATATAAAATTGGATACAACGTTCCTTTCCATAGTCATCCAAATGAACAATTTGGCTATGTAGCCCGTATGTTTTCGTTCGCTTGCGAATTAGAAGATTAAAATTATTAGACACCCTTCTTCGTTGTTGACAGTTTATTTGTTAAAGTTGAGTTTTGATAATGGCCTAACATTAAAAAAACGCAATGAAAATGCTTCCAAAAACCCATTTTTTGCCTGGGCCAAAGAATTGAAAGTCCTTCAAACTGTCAACTACCGATATATTTATTAAATAGACAATAAAATCAATAAGATATTTTAAAATCAAAAAATAATGATTGAAGGGTGCCAAATTTTTTGGCGGTTCCAATTAATTAAATTTAATTAAACCTGTGTAAAAATCACCATTTTTATTGGTGTCTATTCTCGAATGTGAAATGGATTCAAGGTGTGTGGAATATTTAACCATCTGGTTAGTTATACACTGGAGATGGTGTATTAAAATACACATTTTAGGATGTCTACTTGTAGTTAGGAGCGAATAATCATGAAAAAGTTTTTATGCAAAGCTCTATTAGATAAAGAATCAACTTCAAATACAGGTTTAGACTGGGTAACCTCAAAAAGGTGTCAGCTAGAGGTAAGTGATGATTGTTTTAAAATTGGAGAACAGCTAATGATGTTTTCTGATGTTCAATCATCAATCTTAAAAAAGATACCTTCAGCATTCTTTTGGCCCGGTTATATATTCACAATAAATATGTATGATGGTACATCTCATCATTTTGGACTAGCCTATTCTGGGTATTGGAATAGAAGTTTTCCTTTCCCCGTTGAAAAGACGACTGGGAAAGTACAAAATTTATGGGTACGAAGAATTCTTATAATTACAGCTTTTATCTATACATTGTACTCCATTTATTAACTCATCGGGTTAAACTGACTGCTCAAGGTATCATTGTTTTCAAGGCCACTCGTACTCAGGAGAAAGATATTGATTGGGTGACTTTTCAAATCCGTGATACGGGTATTGGCTTGAGTCAAGAGGAAATTGGCAAAATATTTTTGCCCTTTATTTACTCTATTAACCCTTATGAAAGAATGGAATTAGGTTTAATGATTGCGAGACAATTTACTGAAATGATAGGGGGTAACATGACTATCGAAAGTGAATTAGGGCAAGGCACTATGTTTACAGTACGGCTGCCGGCAAATGTTTGAAATTGAAAATGCAGCAAACTTAAGTTTGCACTCCAAACCGCAAACTAAAGTTTGCACGTCAAACCGTTCAACCCAGTGTTCCCTGAGCTTGTCTTCGGTATGGGTTGAAAGTGACGTTATTAATTAATTGCAAATCACTACAGCATAATTTGCGGATGCTTGCGATCAAGCGGTGTGAAAATTTTATTGAGTGCATTGAGATAGGCTTTAGCCGATGCAATCACGATATCAGTATCCGCGCCTTGTCCATTCACGATTCTGCCGTCTTTTTCTAAGCGTACAACGACTTCTCCTTGAGCATCTGTGCCATCGGTTACGTTATTAACCGAATACACTAATAAATTCGTCTCACTATTGACGATCGTTTCTATCGCCTTAAATGTCGCATCCACGGGGCCGCTACCAGCCGCTGCTACCGATTTCTCTGTGCCATCATTCATGCTTAAGGTGATATTCGCGTGAGGTGTTTCTCCTGTTTCAGAACACACCTTGAGAGCCACTAATTTGAGTTGCTCGTGTTCCATTGTCAAGGTATCGCTGACAATAGCTTGCAAATCTTCATCGTAGATTTCATGCT